>CAZULB010000085.1:0-5228 GCA_964621155.1 uncultured bacterium
GCGTCAGCGCCGAGCGTGTGATGGAAGTGGCGCGCAAGTATTTCCATCCCGACAATCTCTCGCTCATCGCGTACACGCCGAAAGAAAACGCACAGGGCATGGTGTCCGCCGATCAAGCGACGGAGATCATCAAGCGCGCACTGAGCTCCGACGGCGGCGTGCACGATGTTGCGGCAACCGCAAAACTGGCGTTGCACGACCTGGCCGCGCCGGCTGCCAAACGCGCCCCGCGCGGCGTCGCAGGCGGTGTGACGCGCTTCAAGTTGGACAACGGTGTGCGCGTGCTCCTGAAGCCGCGCCCCGATGTGCCGCTCGTCTCCATGCTGGCGACGTTCCCGGGAGGAGCACGCTATGAACCGGCCGGCAAGTCGGGCGTAGGCATGCTCACGCATCGCGCGCTTACCAAGGGCAGTGCGCGCTTCAGCGCCGAGGAAATTGCCGCGCGCATCGAGGGGTTGGGGGGTGGCATCGACAGCTACTCTTCTTTCGACACGGGCGGAGTGGCGATGGGCGTCCTCTCCGAGTATGCCGAGGATGCAGTCGAGATCTATCGCGACGTCCTGCGCGCGCCGAAGTTCGACCCGGCGCGTGTGGACCAGGAAAAAGCGCGGCTTCTCGAAGAGCTGGCGCGCCGCCACGACAATCCGGTGCAGTTCGCGCTGGATCACCTGTTCCGCGCCACCTTCGGCGATCATCCCTACGCGTTTCCGTTCCTCGGCGATGCCGAGCAGGCGAAGCGGCTCACCGCGACGGATTGCAGCGAGTGGTACCGCTCGCTTCTCACACCCGATCGTGTCGTGCTTTCCATCGTTGGCGACATGACGATGGAACGCGCGCGTCGTGTGGCGGATCGACTCCTCGGCGATCTGCCCGCGGCCAGGGCCGCGGCACCGCGGCCCGACGCGCCGGCCATGCCGGTCAAGCCCGGCGAGCACGTACTGCGCCGCAAGGGCATCAAGCAGGCGGTCACGTTCGTGGGGTTCCCGGCCCCGAAACTTCTCTCCGAAGAGGCCAGGGCACTCGAAGTTCTGAACGGCGTGTTGACGGGGCTGGGTGGCCGACTGTTCGTCGAGCTGCGCGACAAGCGCTCGCTCGGCTATATGACGGGCTCGGCGTTCAACCCGCTCTTCCAGCGTGGCATCTTCTTCGGCTACGCGAACCCGGGTGCGGACGGCGTGGACGAAGCCGTGCGTGTGATTCTGCACGAACTCGAGCTGGTGACGCGTGAGCCTGTCAGCGACGACGAAATCGAACTTTCCAAGGAGTGGATCGTCGGATCGCACGTGATGGAGCTGCAGCGTAACGGCGCGCAGGCGGCCGAATACGGCATTCTGGAAGCACTCGGATTCGGCTGGGAAACCGTCGACAGGGTGCCCGGCTTCATCCAGGCCATCACGAAGGAACAGATGATAGCGGTGGCGAAGCAGGTCTTCGACCCGGCGCGCGCCGTGATCGTCAGGATGCTGCCCGAGTAGTGAAGCGCGGGGGTCAGTTCGACGGGGCTGCGGCGGGCACGCGGTCGTCACGCACCATACCGAAGCTGTGAAGGAGCTCGCTGCGCAGCGTGGAAAGATCCACGCCGCGATAGATCTTGCCATTCTCCGCGTACGCAATCGAGCCCGACTGCTCCGACACGACAATGATGAGCGCGTCGCTCTCTTCCGAGAGCCCGAGTGCGGCGCGGTGGCGCATTCCCAGGGCGGGCGCCACGCGCTGATCCTGTGACAACGGCAGTGTGCAACCCGCAGCGACGACGCGGTCACCCTGAATCACGATGGCGCCGTCGTGGAGTGGACTCGACGGCGTGAACAGCGTGCCAATCAGTTCCGCGCTCACGGTCGCGTCAATCGGTGTTCCCGTCTCGACGAAATTCTTGAGACCCTGATCTTTTTCCAGAACGATCAGGGCGCCGATGCGCTTGTCGGAGAGGTTCTGCACCGCCTGCATGATCTCGGGGATGATGCCGCTCTCGCGCATGCGCACAAAGCGCGACAACACCGGGTTTTGTCCCAGCAGCGCCAGCGCCCGACGCAGCTCGGGCTGAAAGATGATGACGAATGCAATCACCCACACTGTGCGCAATGAACTGATCAGCCAGTTCACGGCGATCAGGTGCATCCATTGCGCGATCACGGAGAGCACGAACAGCCCGATCAACCCGAAGAACATGTGCACGGCGCGGGTGCCGCGCATGAGCGAGAACAGGCGATAAAGCAGCAGCGTGACGATCAGGATGTCGATCGCATCGACGATGAACTCGGTCGGAATGTGACCCACGAACTACCCTTTCGGCCGGTGCGGGGCGGAATCCTCGATGGCATCGAGCAATTTGAACAGTTCGACGGTGGCACGCACGTCGTGGACTCGAATCATCTCGACATGATGGGCATGGCACCAGGCAGCCACCGCTAGACTACCATAAAGGCGGTCCTCGGGAGGCGCCGCCGTGGTGGCGGCGGACCCGGCTAAAATACTTCCGATAAATGACTTGCGCGATGCGCCCACCACTACCGGGTACCCCAGTTCCTGCAATGCGCCGATCTGGTTCAACAATTCGAGATTGTGATGAAGCTTCTTGCCGAATCCAATGCCGGGGTCGAGAACGATGCGCTCACGCGCGATGCCGGTGGCTTCGAGGCTCGCGGCGCGCATGGCCAGCTCGGACGTCACATCTCCCACGACTTCGCCATACTGCGGATCGTCCTGCATGGTCCGGGGTTCACCGAGCATGTGCATGAGCACTATCGACGCATGGCTGTGGGAGCGCAGCACATCCACCATGCGTGGATCGCGTGCCGCCGTGACGTCGTTGATCATGGCACAACCGGTAACGAGGGCGGCTTCGGCCACCTCGGGTTTGCGCGTATCGATGGAAATGGGAAGCGGGAGCCGCGGCCGGCCTTCACCGCCGCGCACGAGCGCTTCGATCACGGGGAGCACGCGCGCGAGCTCTTCGGCGGGAGACACGGTGTCGGATCCGGGGCGGGTTGATTCGCCGCCGATGTCGATGATGTCAGCGCCCTCGGCGGCCATTGTGTGTGCCCGTTCGATGGCGGCGTGATGCGAGAGAAAACGCCCGCCATCCGAGAATGAATCGGGCGTGACGTTGAGTACACCCATCACCAACGGGGAACGGCGCAGGGTAACCGTGAATTTTCCGAGTCGAAGCGACCTCATAGCTGCTTTTCGTATTCAAACAACGGCATGCCGAAAAAATTCTGCACGCGTTCCGTACGCGTGTAACCGTTCCGTGTGTAGAAGCGTACGGCGCGCAGAAGTGGCCGCGTGGTATCCAGCGTTACGCGCGAACAGGCCCGCGCGCGGAGTTCCTTTTCAGCCGCATTCAACAGGCCATCGGCAATGCCCAGCCCCTGGAACTCCGGTAGTACCGCCATCCCGCGCAGGTGGCCCTCCCCGGGCGAGGTGACCCCGCATGCAATCGTTCCGATGACGGCTCGCGATGGGCCGGAAGCGCAAAAGATTGTCATATGCTGGAGACGTGCGGCCATGGCCTCCAGGTCCGGGACCGTGTCGTTGAAGGCATCTTCGGTGTAGTCGGAGCGATGACGTTCGAAGGCGGCGGCGAGGCAGGCAATGACGCCCGGCAGGTGCTCGGGGCCGGCCCGGTGGATCGTGTAACGCGTTGCAGTCATGGGTTATTCTGACGTGCCATTGTACCCCGGCAGCCGGGAGAACCCCGCGCCTAAATTTTCTGCCGAATTCGCCGGGCCAGGTGTCGATTGCGCCCTGCCCCGTTCGTCGTGATGGTGGAGGCAGACCGACCGACACCCGGACCTTGAAGGAGAACAAAATGCGATTCATGTGCATCGTAAAGGCCACCGAACAGTCCGAATCGGGCATCCTGCCCGACAACATGGACAAGCTTTTTGAGGAGATGGGGAAGTTCAACGAGGAGATGGCCCGTGCCGGCATCCTCCTGGCGGCCGACGGTCTCCAGCCCAGCTCCCGGGGCGCGCGTGTCCAGTTCAAGGGCACCCAGCGCACCGTGATCGACGGCCCTTTCAGCGAAACCAAGGAGCTCATCGCCGGTTTCTGGATGATCCAGGTGAAGTCGAAGGAAGAGGCCATCGAGTGGATCAAGCGCTGTCCGCACCCGCACCCGGGCATCGATACCCACATCGAAATCCGCCAGGTGTACGAAGCCGAGGATTTCGGTCCTGAGTTCACCGAGCAACTGCGTGAGCAGGAGAATCGCGTCGAGCGCGAAGCCAGAAAGAAGCGCTAGTTCAAACCAACTCGAGGTGAAGCATTGGTAACGAGAAAACCAATAACTCCGTTTCTGTGGTACGAGAAGAACGCAAAAGAGGTGGCGAAGTTCTACGTGTCCGTGTTCGGAAAGGGGTCGAAGATCAAGAGCGTGTCGACCATGACGGGCACGCCCTCCGGTACGGTGGAAGTCGTGAACGTTCAACTCCGGGGGCAGGACTTCACCCTCATGTCGGCCGGTCCGTTCGAAAAATTCACCGCCGCGACTTCGTTCCTCGTCCTGTGCAAGACGCAGGCGGAGATCGACAGAATCTGGAAAAAGCTCTCGGCGGATCCCGGCGCGGAATCGTGCGGCTGGCTAAAGGACAAGTACGGCGTCACCTGGCAGATCGTGCCCGAGGTTCTGCACCCGATGCTCGCCGACAAGGATCGCGAGAAAGCGATGCGTGTGCAGGCCGCTTTCATGCAGATGAAGAAGTTCGATATCGCCCGGTTGAAGGCGGCCTATCGCGGCAAGTAAACCCCACTCCCTCGCTTGAAATCGGCCCTCGTATGATGGTTTGATCGGGAGCCATGACGGCTCCCGATCTCCATCGCACCATCTCCGCGGTCTGGCGTATCGAGTCGCCGCGCCTCGTGGCCGCGCTGGCGCGCATCACGCGTGACGTCGCGCTGGCCGAAGACATGGCCCAGGATGCGCTGGTGGCGGCGCTGGAGGAATGGCCGAAGTCGGGGGTTCCGGACCGCCCCGGGGCCTGGCTCGTGACGGCGGCCAGACGCCGCGCCATCGACCACAAGCGTCACACCGAGATGAGCGAGCGCAAGCACGAGGAAATCGGCCGACAGGCCGATGATCGCGCGCAATCAGGCCCGGACTACGACACTGCGCTCGACGATGACATTGGCGATGATCTTCTGCGCCTGATCTTTACAGCGTGTCATCCCGCCATTTCACCTGAAGCCCGCACGGCTTTCACGCTTCGCTTGCTCGGCGGCCTGAC
>CAZULB010000085.1:5328-13388 GCA_964621155.1 uncultured bacterium
CTGGGGCGCGTGCTCGCAGCGCTGATGCCGGATGAGCCCGAAGTGCACGGGCTGGTGGCGTTGATGGAGATCCAGGCGTCACGCAGCGGTGCGCGTACCGACGCGGCGGGAGAGCCCATTCTGCTGCTCGACCAGGACCGCTCGCGCTGGGACCGCACCGCCATCCAGCGTGGGATGGTCGAACTGGAAAGGGCCGAATCACTGCGCGACGCGCACGGGGTATACACGGCGCAGGCCGCCATCGCGGCGTGTCACGCGCGCGCGCTGACTGCGGATCAAACCGACTGGCCGCGCATCCTCAATCTGTATGACGAACTTTTTCGCATCATGCCGACGCCGGTGGTCGCGCTGAATCGCGCCGTGGCGCTGGCAATGGCGGTGGGGCCGGCGGCGGGCTTGGAAGCGGCGGACGAGCTGGTCGCGTCCGGAAGCCTGGACAACTACCATCTGCTACCGGCGGTCCGGGGGGATCTGCTCGACAGGCTCGGGCGCCGCGATGAAGCGCGCGTTGAGTTTCTTCGCGCCGCGGAGCTTACGGCCAATGAACGCGAACGGGGCGTGCTCCTCGACCGCGCCCAAAGGTGCGAGTCGTAGTGCACGCCCCGTTGTGAGCCGGTTGCGCGTTTGGGGCGCACCGGCGCAGCGCCCACGAACTACGGCTTCTCGAAACCGACGATGAACTTCCAGTCGGGCACGTCGCCCAGGCCGATCTTGGTCTCGAAGAACCATTTCTCATTGAGGTTGATGCCGCCCAGGATACTGCCGCCGACCTCGGTGTCGCTGCCGCCATCGAAATCGAACCAGTTTACCGTGATACCGGCGCCGACGTAGGGATGGTATTTCGAGCTGGTCTTGAAATTGAAGTGACCATCCACGTTGCCGGCAATCATTGTGAAGTCACCGAACCCCACTTCGGCACTCGGGACAATCGTGAAGTATTCCTCGATCGGGTGGCTCTTGAAGCGCACGCCCAGGAGAACGTCGTCGGGATCGACTGACGCGCCTGCGTGAAAACCGAGTCCGGCGAACGCCGGCGTAGCGGCGACGAGCACCACGAACGCGCTGACGATCAGGAGCGACTTGCGATTCATTTCGTCGTACCTCGCATGGTTGGTGGCGTAATCGCCACGAGTTCCAAGACCCAATGCTTCGTTGAGCGGAGAAGTTTCGTGTGATTGCATGAAATCGTCAAGCGGGGAATTCACCGGATGCGAACACTGTGTGGGCGCGGGCTGCAGGTACAAAAAAGGCGCCGACTTTCGTCAGCGCCTTTCCTGTCGCGTTGGCTGGTTGCGAATGAACTAACTTGTGGGGCCCGGCTCCACCATGGGCGGAATACCCGGGATCTTCTTGCGACGGTCGACTTCGGGACGGGATTCCGGGTCGGTTTCTTTCGTCCCGGATGTCGCGGTCGGAGGAACGGGCAGCGGAGGCAGCACGCCACCTTCCAGGATGATCTTGATTTCGTCCGCGTCGAGCGTCTCCCGCTCCAGGAGCGCGTTCGCCATGCGGTGCAGTATGTCGATACGATCCTCGAGGATCTTCTTCGCCCGCAAGTACGCTTCGTCGACGATGCGCTTCACTTCGTCGTCGATCAACTGCGCGGTGCGATCGCTGTACTCGATGTGCTGCGCGATGTCGCGGCCGAGGAACACCTGTTCGTCGCGTTCGCCAAAGGCAATTGGACCCAGGCGCTCGCTCATGCCCCACTGCGTCACCATGCGGCGCACCAGCTTCGACACCATCTGAATATCCGAGTGTGCGCCGCTGCCCATGCGATTGAGCACGAGCTCCTCCGCCACGCGGCCGCCCAGGGCCTGCGTCAGCGTGTCGACGCACCAGTTCTTCGAATACTCCGTGCGATCGTCCTCGGGCAGGAAGAAGGTGAGACCGCCCGCCTGTCCGCGCGGGATGATGGTTACCTTGTGCACCGGATCGGAATACTCGAGCGCCGAGCCCACCACGGCGTGACCCGCTTCGTGGTAGGCCGTCAGGCGCTTGACTTCTTCACGCACGACACGGCTCTTGCGCTCGGGACCGAGATAGATCTTGTCCTTCGCTTCTTCCAGCACGTCCATCGTGACCTTGTTCATGTTGCCGCGCGCCGCGAGGAGCGCCCCCTCGTTGATCACATTGGCGAGGTCAGCGCCGCTCATGCCCGGAGTTGCGCGCGCGAGTACGGCCAGATCGACATCGTCGGCAAGCGGGGTCTTGCGCGCATGAACCTTGAGAATGCCTTCGCGTCCGCGCACGTCGGGCAGATCGACCACGACGCGTCGGTCGAAACGACCGGGACGCATGAGCGCAGGATCAAGCACGTCGGGACGGTTGGTGGCGGCGAGCAGGATGACGCCTTCGTTGGATTCGAAGCCATCCATCTCGACCAGCAGCTGGTTCAATGTCTGTTCGCGCTCGTCGTGACCGCCGCCGAGGCCGGCACCGCGATGGCGGCCGACGGCGTCGATTTCGTCGATGAAGAGAATGCACGGCGCGTGCTTCTTGCCGGTCTCGAAGAGATCGCGCACGCGCGATGCACCCACACCCACGAACATTTCCACAAAATCGGAACCGCTCATGGAGAAGAAGGGCACATTGGCTTCGCCCGCGACGGCGCGCGCGAGGAGCGTCTTGCCCGTGCCCGGCGGGCCCAGCAGGAGGGCGCCCTTCGGAATGCGTCCGCCGAGCTTCTGGAATTTCTTGGGCTCCTTCAGGAACTCGATGATTTCTTCGAGCTCTTCCTTGGCCTCGTCGCAGCCGGCGACGTCGTTGAACGTCACGCGCGGGCGATCGCCGCCGAACATGCGCGCGCGGCTCTTGCCGAACGAGAAGGCGCGGTTTCCGCCGGCCTGCATCTGGCGCATGATGAGGAGCCACAATCCAATGATCAAAAGGAGCGGAAGCCCAGAGCTCACGACTTTCACCCACGTGCTGCCGCCGGGAATCTGGCCCTCGATAACGGCGTTGGGGTTCCTGTCGATGATGCGCTGCGGGAGGTCCTTGTCCTCGGCGGGCAGCACCAGCGTGAACTGCTCCACCTTCACGTCGCGCGTGCGGCTGCGATCGGTGGCGGAGGTGAGCGGTACCGTGGTTGGTACGGTCAGCTCGCCGCGTACTTCCTGGCCCTTGAAGGTGATCTTCTTGACGTTGCCGCGATCGACTTGAGCCAGGAACTCCGAGTAGGAGATGCGGTACTGCGGCGTCTTGCCCATCTCGAACATCTGGAACGCGACGAGCAGGACGAGCACGAGCACCACCCAGAAGATCATGGCCTTCAGGGGGCGGTTGGGCCGTCCGAGGGGGGGACGAGGCGTCAGTGGTGAGCGGGGGCGCCGTTCGGGTTCGCGATGATCAGCCATTCGAAACTTTCAGCGTTAGAAACTGTCTTTGGGTCGCATCTATGCGGCGGGATCGGGCTCCAGCGCCGCGATGAACGGAAGATGTCTAAAATTTTCCCTGTAGTCCAGACCGTACCCAACCACGAAACGACCCGGAATTTCCTGGCCCAGGTATCGTACCGGAATCCCCGACGGGTTGGCGATGCGTTTACGCAGGAGAGCGCAGATCTCGAGGCTCGCCGGATTCCGTAACTTCAATACCTCCATAATATAAGCCAGAGTCGTGCCAGTGTCCACGACGTCCTCGACGACTATAATATCACGTCCCGCGATGCTCACTTCGAGGTCGGTGATGATCTTGACCCGGCCGCTGGAGGTGGTCGACCCGGCGTAGGAGGACACCTGCAGGAACTCTATATGATGAGGGATGTCGATCTGGCGGATGAGGTCGGCAAGAAACACCACCCCACCCTTGAGCAGGCTGATCAGGATGGGCTGCCGGCCCTGGTAGTCACGGGAGATCTCCCGGCCGAGCCGGGCCACAATGGCGGCGATGTCCTCGGCCGACAGGAGCACGGCACCCGGGGCGGGTTCGCGGTCGGTCATCATGCCTCGCTCCGGGTTGCGGTCAGCTGGACGACGGGGCCGGACCCCGCGCCGATCCGGCAGCGTTCGCTGGTCGCGATTCCGGGAATCCACACTACTTCTCCGCCCATATCCACCACCGGTGTGGTGGCCCGCATGCGTCTGGGAATTTTCCTGTCGATGAAGATATCGCTCAGTTTCTTGTGACCCTTCATGCCGAAGGGCTGCATGCGATCGCCCTCGCAGGGATAGCGCAGGGTCATTGGTCCGTTCGCGGCAATGAAAACGACATCGTCCCTGCGCGTCTCCACGGTGGCGCGCGCCTGCGCACCGCTGGCAAACGACGCGGTGAAATTCCAATCGGCCAGTTTCGCCGTGCCCGGGATGAACAACGGCTTCGGTTCCAGCGTGACCGGACTGACGCGTTGCATGAACACGATCCCGTCCTGCTCGTGACGGACATGCCAACCGGGAAGGTCCACACTGGGCCCGGTGAGCATGGCGCGGTAGTGGACGTTGGTGACATCGTTGATGCCGAGTGTGTCGACCACACGCGACAGAAGGTGTAACTGATAGTCCTCTTCGAGGCAGGCCAGCGCGAGGCCTGACAGTCTCCAGCAGTTCCTTTCCTTGCGCAGAAACCGTTCGAGCCAGCCCTGCGTCGCGCGTTCGTTGTCCTCGAACTGCTGCAATGCGGATGCGCGAACGCGCAGGAGCGCGGCGTCGATGCCGGGATAGACGCTGCGCAGCGACGGCAGCACGTGGTGCCGGACGTAGTTACGGAAATAGCGCGGGTCGCGGTTGGTCGGGTCGAGCACGTAGGGCACTTGATTCGCGTCACAGTATGCGAGCGTTTCCGCGTGCGTCACTTCCAGCAGCGGACGCAGCTTTCCGCCGCCCTCGGCGGTAATGCCGCGCAGGCCGGTAGCGTCGGCGCCGCGCAGAATGCGCATCAACACAGTCTCAACCTGGTCGTCGCGTGTGTGCGCGGTCGCGATCCGCATGGAATCGAATTGATAGGTCAGGTCAGAGAGACAGCTGTAACGCCATGCGCGTGCCGCGGTCTCCACTGACTGGCCGCTTTCTCGGGCGCGCCGTGCGATATCATCCCGAAACGTGAAGACGCGCACGTCGTAACGTTCCGCCACGGCCCTGATCACTTCGCTGTCGCGATGGCTGTCGGGTCGGAGCTGGTGATCGAAATGGGCCACCACGACGAGCAGACCGGCGTTCGTGAGCGAGAGTTCGCAAAGCGCGTGGAACATGGCCATCGAATCCGGCCCACCGGAGACCGCTGCGAGCACGGCTCCGCTCGCCGGCATGTTGACGCCGGGGAACGGCTTGTCGAGCGCACGGAGCACGGCATTCCGGAGCGAGGCTTCAGTCATGGGGCGAAATATACCACGACCACCGGGTGACGATTGTCGGGTTGCGGGACACCTGGACGATTAGTTCGAAGGGAAAGATCTGACCATGTCAGCGTGCTTGTAAACATCGTCCTTTCTCCAGTAGTATCCTCGAGCGTGCAGGGGCAAATCCTACCGGGAGTATCCACACTCATCCTGCCTTCCGCACGAGCATCCCAGCAGCTGTTGGTGCGTTTGCAGTGAACCTCAGGACAGGAGAGGTGTCTCCTTGAATCTACGCAATTGCATTCCGACCCTTATTGCGGTGCTACTTGTTGCGACGCTTGCTGCGTCGTCGTCGGCAGTTCCCATCAACCAGTGGAGCAATCGCTTCGGTGATGGGAACGCCCAGGCGGCGCGGGATGTTGCATTCGACGGCTCCGGCAACGTTTACGTGACCGGATACATGCAGGGTACTGCCGACTTCGGCGGCGGTCCGATCAGCAGCGCCGGCTCCGGCGATGTATTTCTCGCCAAGTACGACTCCGCCGGGAGTCATATATGGAGCAAGCGGTTCGGAGCCGCCGACCATCAGGAAGCGTTCGGGGTGGCCACCGACGCTGCGGGCAACGCCGTCATCGTCGGACGCTTTCAAACTTCGATCAATTTCGGTGGTCCGACCCACGTCAGCGCCGGTGACTTCGACATGTTCCTGGCGAAGTTCGACCCCGCGGGAACCCTCGTGTGGAGCAAGAGATTTGGAAACGGCTTCATCAACGAGGGGCGCGGCGTCGCGGTCGACGGCGCGGGTAACGTCGTCCTCGTCGGCTTCTCGGCCGGTGCGACCGACTTCGGCGGCGGGGCGCTCCCCAATGGCGGTGCCTATGACGTGTCCGTGGCCAAGTATGATGCAACCGGAGCGCATCTGTGGAGCAAGCTGATGGGGACAACCCTGGATCAGCAGGGGATCGGGGCGGGAGTCGACGCGGCCGGAAACGTCCTCGTGGTCGGATACTTCATGGGTTCGCTCGACCTCGGCGGTGGGGCGATGGCGAGCGCAGGCGGGCTCGACGCCTTCGTCGGCAAGTTCGATGCGGGGGGAACGTTTCAGTGGAGCAAGCGTTTTGGCGACGGTAGCGATCAGAAGGCCCTGTTGGTCGGCGCGGACGCGGCCGGCAACGTCACGGTGGCGGGCTACCACGTCGGCTCGATCGACTTCGGCGGCGGCCCCATCGCGAGCGTGGGCGCGACGGATCTCTTTGCCGCGCAGTTGTCCGGCACCGGAGCGCACAATTGGAGCGGCGGATATGGTTCCTCTGGAACCGACGAATTGACCGGCCTGGCGGTGCACAGCACGGGCAACGTCTACCTCACCGGATACGCGAGCGGCAGCATCAATTTCGGCGGTGGCCCGCTCGCACATGCGGGCGCCGAGGACGTCGTGCTGGCAAGGTTGAGCCCGTCGGGGGCGCACGTGTGGAGCTCGAGTTACGGGAGCGGCGGCTACCAGTCGGGGTTCGGTGCCGACGTCAACTCCGCGGGCGCCGTTGCGATCGGCGGCCAATTCTCCGGTACCCTCAATTTCGGCTCGGGCGTGATGACGGACGCAGGCGGCACTGACGGATGTGTCGCGTACTTCGACGACTCTGCGCCCGTGCCGGTGGCGTTCCAGGATTTCCGCGCGAACATGCGCGAGATCGGTGTCGAGGTGAGCTGGCGTTTGTGGAGCGACGTGGAGATGGAGAGCTTTACGCTCTACCGCCGCGAAGGCCACACGCCGGCGCTCCGCCTGGCAACCGGTGCGATCGACGCGGCGAACGGCTCGTTCGTCGACAGGACCGTTGAACCCGCGACCACCTATCACTACGAGCTCGTCGTGCGCGAAGCCACCGGCGACGAGTTCAGGTCCCCCGTGGTCACGATCACGACGCCGGGCGCACTCGCAGTCCTGGGACAAAATCATCCCAACCCGTTCAATCCGGCTACCAGCATCGAGTATTCGTTGAACCAGCGCTCGCCCGTGGTGCTCGAGATTTTCGACGCAGTGGGCACGCGCGTCGCGAGTCTCGACCAGGGTGTTCGCGACGCCGGCAAACACCGGCTCGTCTGGGACGGCCGCGACATCTCGGGCCGGGTCGTGGGTAGCGGCGTGTACTTCTATCGTATTGCCGGACTCCCCGAGGCAGGTACCGGCAAGATGGTGTTACTGAAGTAGCGCGTCCTCGAGATCATGCAAAAAAGGGCGGGTTCGCAAAGGCCCGCCCTTTTCTTGTTTGCCTTTGAAAAGAATGGTAGCGGAGGAGGGAATCGAACCCCCGACACGCGGATTATGATTCCGCTGCTCTAACCGGCTGAGCTACTCCGCCACCGAAAGTCTTATGGATGATCGCCGCAGGGTGGTATTGCGGGATACGGAAGCGGCCTAGAATTTAGCGGACGGGCTCGACGCTGTCTACCGGGTCACATTCGTGCGAAAATACGGTTCGGAGAAAGTTTGAAAACAACCTGCCTCGACCCGGGGGTGTTGTGGCGATTCATCGTCCTGACGTCGGCTGGACGATACAACCGAGCGGGATCGATCGGCACGAGTTATGTACTTTCACGTTCACGCCCCGACTCATCAGGTCGCGTTTGCCCAGGTTGAGCTCCAGTTCGACATCGAGGGCGCGGGCGGACGGGAAACTCTACAGACTCGTGTGGGATGGATCAGTTCTTTCCCCGCTGATCACCAGCCCCATGAAGGGACGTTATCGTCGACGATCGCTTGTGTGGAGCATGCCTTGCCGTTCCACAA
>CAZULB010000086.1:0-12854 GCA_964621155.1 uncultured bacterium
CAGCTCGGCGCCACCGCAGCCCGCTTCGCGCGGCGCGACGGCGAACGAGCGGTCGCCAACCTTGGAATCGCGTTTCCGGACGCGCCCGAACCGGTCCGGCGCGCCATGGTGGCCGCGATGTTCCGGCAACTCGGACGCAACGCATTCGAGTTCTTGCGCCTGCAAGGCGCCTCCCCCGACGCGATCAAGGCGCGGGTGAGCCGGCTCGAGGGCATGGAAAATTTTCTCGGTCCGCACCAGCGCGGCAAGGGTGTCATCGTCATCACGGGACACATCGGGTGCTGGGAGCTCCTGCCGGCGTACTTTGCGGCCATGGGGTACGCGGTGACGGTGGTGGGGCGGCGGATGAGTGTGGCGAGACTGAACAGCCGTCTCGTCGCGGTACGGCGCGGACTCGGCGTCACGTCGCTCGATCGCGACGACAATCCGCGGCCGATGTTTGACGTACTGGCGCGCGGTGAGATACTCGGAGTGCTGATCGATCAGCACACGCGGGTTGCGGGAACCTGGGTTCCATTTTTCGGACGCCCCGCGCACACGCCAACGGCCGTCGCCAAACTGGCGCTGGCAACCGGCGCGGCCATCGTGCCGATGGGAATTTTTCTCGAGCGCAACGGCCAACACGTGGTGCGCGTGATGCCCGAAGTCCCGGTGCAGAACACGGGACAGCGCGAAGTGGATGTGCAGCGCATCACCGCCCAGGCATCGCAGGCGGTCGAAGATTTGATCCGGCTCGACCCGGCGCAGTGGGTCTGGTTTCACAGACGCTGGCGGGAGCCGGAAGTGACGGACCGGGTGGAGGCGTATGCGGCGGGGTGACGCGTGGCTTGCGATTGTTGCGGCGCTGGCGCTGGCCTGCAGCGAGAAGAAGGCCAAGGACGTTCCGGTCGCGAACAGCGGCGAGCCCGATGAGGTCATAGCCGGGTTCGTCACGCAGGAAACCGACAGCGGGCGGGTGCAGTGGAAACTGGCCGCGCCGCGCGCGACGCGATATCAGGCGCGCAACGTGTTCCTGCTCGACAATCCAAGGATACAGTTCTTCGACGAAATGGGAAATTTACAGACGACGCTCACGGCCAGGAATGGCGAGTACTCGACGATATCACACGACATGCTGGCCTATGGCGATGTGGTGGCGACGTCGACCAAGGGCGAGATCCTGGAAACGGACAGCCTGCGCTATCTGAACGAGAAAGACAAGATCGTGAGCGATAGTCACGTGAAACTGACGCGCGGGCGCGATGTGATCACGGGAATTGGGATGGAAGCGGATCACACGCTCGATTCCGTCGACATCAAGCGCAACATGCGCGCGCGAATCGTGGAAGAGGATGCCAAACTCGACGACAACAACTAGCGACCTGGCGGAGATGGAACCGACCACCACCACCGCCCAGTCACGGCTCACCACCGAGGGCCTGCACAAGTATTACGGGCGCCGTCGCGTGGTGCACAACGTCAGCATCCACGTCAACGGGGGCGAGGTGGTCGGGCTGCTGGGTCCGAACGGCGCCGGCAAGACCACGACGTTCTACATGATCGTCGGCATGGTGCGCGCCAACGAGGGCGCGATCCGGCTGGATACCGCCGACATCACGCACATGCCGATGTACAAGCGCGCCCGCATGGGCATCGGTTATCTGCCGCAGGAGCCGTCGATCTTTCGCGGTATGAGCGTCGAAGACAACCTGATGGCGGTGATCGAGACCATGCCCTACAAGCGCTCGGAGCGCAAACAGGTGCTCGATCGTCTGCTGGGTCAGCTCGACATCACTCACATCCGCAAGAGCATGGGTTACCAGCTCTCGGGTGGCGAAAGGCGCCGTGTGGAAATCACGCGTGCTCTCGTGACGCAGCCGAAATTCATGCTTCTCGACGTGCCGTTCGCGGGCATCGATCCGCTTGCGGTGCAGGATCTGCAGATGATCGTCGGCAAGCTCAAGGAGCAGGGACTGGGAATTCTGATCACGGATCACAACGTGCGCGACACGTTGAGCATCACCGACCGCGCGTACATCATGTACGAAGGCGCCATCAAGCGCAGCGGCACGGCGGCCGAGCTCGCGGCCGACGCCGAGGTTCGCGAGATCTATCTGGGCAGTTCGTTCAGGCTCTAAACTACCTAAATCGGAGCAACGCGTTTATGGACATGAAAATTGGTCTCCATCTCAGGCAGCGACAGCAGCTCGTCATGACGCCGAAGCTTCAGCAGGCGCTGAAGCTTCTCCAGATGCCTGCCATCGAGCTCCAGCAGATGCTCAAGCAGGAGATCATGGAGAACCCGTTGCTCGAAGAAGTCGAGGACTACGAGGAGATCGTCGAAGACCGCGAGGAGTCGGGCGAGACCGCGGCCGAGGTGGACGGCCCCGCCACAGAGGCCACGCCCACCGAGGCGCCGGTCGAGACCGGTGAAGAAGAAGATCGCGACACCAAGCCTGCCGAAGGCGAAGCGGGCGCCGAAACCGTCGACTGGGACGAATACTTCAACGATGGCTTCGACCTGGGCAATTCATCCGCCGAAGAGGAACACAAGGAAGAGTTCTTCGAGAAGGTGCCCGTCGCCAAGCAGTCGTTCACCGACACGCTCATGGGCCAGCTCCGCATTGCCACCGACGATCCCACCATGCTGGCCGTCGGCGATTATCTGATCGGCTCGCTCGACGAGAGCGGCTACCTCACCTGCGACCTGCAGGAAATGGCGAATACGTTCAACGTGCCCATCGAAAAGGTCGATCGGGTGCTCGAGCTCATCCAGTCCTTCGATCCGCCCGGCGTGGGCGCCCGCAACCTGCAGGAGTGCCTGCTGCTGCAGCTGCGTTATCGCGGCCTGGAGAATTCGCCGGCGGCGCTCATCGTGCGCGACCACTTCGACGAGTTCAAACAGAAGAAGTACGTCGAGATCGCGCGCAAGCTGCGGCTTACTATTCAGGACATTCAGGACCAGTGCAAGCTGATCTCCACGCTCGACCCCAAGCCGGGTCTCGAGGTCGTCGCGGAAGATCCGAAGTACGTCATCCCCGACCTCGTGGTGGAGACGGTGGACGGCAAGTATGTCGTGTACCTGAACGACCGCAATATTCCACGCCTGCGCGTCTCCCAGCACTACCACGACGAGCTCATGCGCGAAGTGCGCGACGGCGACAGCGAGGCCAAGGAATTCATCAACGCGCGGCTGAAGAGCGCCAAGTGGCTCATCCAGACCATAGAGCAGCGTCGCCGCACGATGGTGAAGGTGATGGACTGCATCGTGCGCAAGCAACGCGATTTCTTCGACAAGGGAACCGCGTTCCTCAAGCCGCTCACGCTGCAGCAGGTGGCGAGCGAGATCAACATGCACGAGTCGACCGTGAGCCGCGTGACCACCAACAAGTACGTGCAGACGCCGCGCGGCGTGTTCGAGCTCAAGTTCTTCTTCTCGTCGAGCCTGGGAACGCAGGACGGCGGCGAAGTGTCGGCCAAGAGCGCCAAGGACAAGATCCGCAGGATCATCGAGGCGGAGGGTGAAAAGGCGCCCCTCTCGGACCAGAAGATTGCCGACATGCTGAAAAAGGACGGACTCAACATTGCCCGGCGCACGGTGGCCAAGTACCGGGAGCAGTTGAACATCCTGCCGGCCCGGATGCGGAAGACGTACTAGAGGCGCCCCGGCCGGGGGCTTGCCCCGACCCGCCATCGGCGTATATTGAGAGTAGGTTCGAGAATGATTCTCACCGCCTCTTTTTCCAGCGTTCGCGTGGCGCCCTCCTTCCCGGCGCCGAACTTCCGTTCATGTTTCCACGATGTAACCACTAGAAAGGGGTCGTCATGAACATCACCACGACCGCGAGACATTACGATCTGGCTCCCTCCCTGAAGGACTACGCCGAAGGCAAAGTGGGGCACCTCAAGAAGTACTTCGACCACATCGTGAATGCGCATATCATCTTTTCGCTGGAAAAATATCGCCAGCGCGTGGAAATTACGCTCCACGTGAACGGCAAGGATTTCGTTACGGTTCAGGAATCGGAAGACATGTACATCTCCGTCGATCGCGCCATCGAGAAACTGGAGGAGCAGCTCAAGCGCCACGCCGGCCGTCTGAAACGGCGCAAGAAGGCGCAGGGGCTGGGCGAAGTCTCGGGCGCCGTGGATGCGGCGGAAGGAGAGTGACGGCCGGGCCTCCGTGAACACCCCACACAAGAAGACCGTATCGGTCGGCCAGTTCCTGGCCGAAACGCGGGAGATGTTCTCGCTCGAGCTGGTTAACGGCATCGAGGAGGGCACGCTTCCGATCACCGTTACCGACATCCACCGGCCGGGGCTCGCCCTGGCCGGTTTCATGCAGAACTACCTCAACGAGCGCATCCAGATTCTCGGCGAGACCGAAATCCTGTATCTCAATACCCGTCCAGAAGACGTGCGCCATGAAGCGGTGGAGCGCCTTTTCTCCGTGCCGCTGGTCTGCATCATCGTGACGCGCTCACTTGACATTCCGGCCGAGCTCCTGCGCGGCGCGACGCGGCATCACGTGCCGCTCCTGCGCACGTCGATGCTCACCACACCCTTCATCCACGAGCTCACGCGCTATCTTGACGACAGCTTCGCCGAGACCTGCGAGATCCACGGGACCCTGGTGGATGTGTATGGCGTGGGGCTGCTGTTCACCGGGCACAGCGGGATCGGCAAGAGCGAGATCGCTCTCGACCTGGTCGAGCGCGGCCATCGCCTGGTGGCCGACGACACCGTGCATGTGACCCGCATCGCCGAGGACGTGCTGATTGGGCGCGGCAACCAGCATCTCCGGCACTTCATGGAGATCCGCGGCATCGGGATCATCAACGTGCAGGATCTTTTCGGCATCCGCTCGGTGCGCGTGCAGAAGCGTATCGAAGTGGAGGTGCTCCTGAACGAGTGGGATCCCAAGAAGGACTGGAACCGGGCCGGGCTCGACGACCGCATGACCAGCATTCTCGACGTCAAGCTGCCGCAGGTCGTGATTCCGCTTTTCCCGGGGAAGAACATCACGGTAATCTCCGAAGTAATTGCGATGAACCACATGTTGAAGGTGTACGGCATCAATGCGGCCGAAAAGTTCAACACGTTGCTCATCGACATCATGAAGAGCGACCGCCAAACGAGGCATTATTTGCGCTACGACCGCGAATGACGGGAACCTTTGCGGACACGAAAATGATATCGGCCATCGTCGTCACTCACGGCAGGTTGGGAGCCGAATTCGTGGCCACCGCCCACAAGATCCTGGGCGAATTCAGCGGGGTCTATTCGCTCTCCAACGAAGACAAGACGCCGCAGATGCTTGCCGAAGAAATCGAGCACATCATGGACCACGCCGGGTCCGACGACGCGTTCATCCTGCTGGTGGATTTTCTCTACGGGAGTTGTGGCCACGCCACGCTGGCCGTCGAGCGCAACCACCGCAACGTGCACGTGGTTTCGGGCGTGAATCTGCCCATGCTGCTCGCGTTTCTGAACAAGCGCAACGAAGTGCCGTTCGCCCGTCTGCCGGCCGAGCTGGCCGCGCGCGGCCGCGATAGCATCCAATCCGTCGACACCGACCAACTCTGATTTTCCGATATGCCCGTCAAACTCGCCCGGATTGACGATCGACTGATACACGGACAGGTCATCCTGGGATGGGTTCCGGCCGTGAAACCGGACCGCATCGTGGTGGCCAACGATCGCGTGGCCGGCAGCGACTGGGAACGCAAGTTCTACTCGTCGTGCGTGCCGCCCGAGGTCAACGTGTCGTTCGCGACTGTGGCGGATGCGGCCCGCCAGATCAGCGCGGACCTCTTCAAGACCGAGCAGCTGATCGTGCTGCTTGAATCGGCGCAGGACACGCTCGCTTTCATCAGTGGCGGTATCGAGCTCAAGGAAGTGAACGTGGGCGGGCTTCACTATCGCGAAGGCTCGGTGGAGCTCCTACCGTTTGTGTTTCTGGTGCACGAGGAGCGCAATGCGCTGCGCGAACTGGTCAAACGCGGCGTGACACTCTCCGCGCAGGACGTTCCTTCCAATCCGGCCAAGATCATCAATTCCCTCGTGGTGTAAATGCACGACCTCCTGCTGATTGCGATCATCGCCGCCCTCCTGGCCGTGGATGATCGCGCGGGCTGGACGAGCCTTGCCGGTGAGCCGGTGTTTTCGGCGCTGGTGGTGGGGCTTGTATTCGGTCACGTGGGAGCCGCGCTGCGTTGCGGTGTGGCGCTGCAGTGCGTGTGGCTCTCGATAGGCGCGGCGCGTGGATCGCGGCGTCCCAACGCGCTGGTGGGCGGTGTGGTTGGCGCCGGTGCGGCGTGCCTTTCCCTCCATAAGTCGGGGGATCCGCGCGAGCCGCTGGTCGTCGCGGCGGCTGTGTTCTGCGGTTTGCTCGTGGGCGAAGCGGCGCAGTGGTGCGAAGCTCGAGCGGGCACGGTACGGGAGAGATGGCTGGAACGCTTCCGGATTCCCGCCGATCCCCGCGTGGCGTCGCGGAATCTGGTGCTTTACTCGACAGGGTCAGCGCTCTTCACGGCCGTCGTGAGCGGAGCGTTGGCCGCGCTCGCGCTTTTTCTTGCGCTGAAGCTCGCCGATCTCATCATTGATCGCGCGGGCGGAGCCGCCTCGTCGCTCAGCCTGTGGGCGTCGGCGTTGCCCGCCATCGCGGTGGCAACCGTCGCGCATGCGTTTGCGACGCGCGCTCTCGGCCGGGTGGCGGCGCTCGGGTTTCTTCTCGCGGTGGTGCTGTCATGGCTCCTGTGACCGGCAAGCTCACGCGCGGCGATCTGAATCGCATTTTCGCGCGCGCTCTCTTCATCCAGGCCGCCATGCACAGGCGCGGCATGCAGAGCCTCGGTTTCGCGGGCGCGCTGGTGCCGGGAGCGGAGCGTGTGAGCGACGACCCGGCGGGCCTGCTCGCCCGTCACACCGACCATTTCAACACCAACCCCAACATGGCGCCGATGGTGATCGGCGGAGTGCTGAGGATCGAGGAAGAGGGTGGCCGGGGAGGTCCGGCCTCGGTATCGCGCTTCAAGCAAGCGTGTGCCAGTGCTCTGGCGGCGGCGGGCGACGTGTTCTTCGGCGGTGGGTTGCGGCCGGTCGCGTTGACTTTGGCCACCCTGTCTGCTATATACAGATTTTTTCCGGGGTTAGTGGCGGTCTTTGTCCTTTATAATGCCGTCCTGATCGCGGTTCGTTACCGTGGCCTGTCGTTCGGATACGCGCGCGGATGGGGGCTCATCGAAGCATTCTCGAGTCCCCGGGTCCAGCGCGCGCTCGTTTTGGTCCGGACAGGTGCGGCATGCGCGGGCGGGTTGCTCGCGGGAGTAATTGTCACCAACGCCTTCCATCGGGGAAATCGAACCTTCGCCGCCACCGTGCTCGTGGCGCTCCTGGCGTGGTTCGCGGCGCGGCGCGGAATTCCGCCTTCCAGGCTGGCGCTCGCGCTCTTTCCGGTGGCTCTGATCGTCGCCCGGTTCCTCCACTGAAGCGCGCGGAAGACCTATGATCGAGTTCACGAAACAGGTCGGCAATCGCATCGGACTCCATCTGCGCGCCGCAGGAGAGTTCGTCAAGGTTGCCGCGCAGTTTTCCAGCGAAGTCCGCGTTTATCACGGCCAGAAATTTGCCAATGGCAAGAGCATCCTCGGCCTGGCCAGCCTCGCCGCCGCGCGCGGCGCCCAGATTCGTGTCGAGATCGACGGCCCCGATGAAGTCGCGGCGCGCAAGGCCATCGAAGCGCTGTTCGACGCCAAGTTCTACGAGGACTGATCCCGGCCGGTGGCCGGAAGCAGAACCGCACGAGGGGATGGTCCCGTCAGGGATTCGCAATCATGTCACGCAACAAGAACAACAAACCTCGTGACCCGGCGGCCGCGCCCAACGGCACCGCCCGGCCCAAGCTGGAGCTCGAGCGCAGCGGTGTTCCGGCTTCGCCCGGAATCGTGATCGGCACCGCGTTCGTGCGCGATGCCGATCGCATCGCGATTCCGCGCACCCAGGTCGATGCCGCGCGCGCCGACGAAGAGGTGGCGCGCTTCAAACGCGCGCTCGAGTCCACGGTGAACGACCTGCGCGCGCTCAAGAACGACATCGCGACGCGCATGGGCGACGACCACGCGCGCATATTCGACGCGCACCTTCTGATTCTGTCCGACATCACGCTGCTCGACGACACCTCTGCGCTCATCAAGGGTGAGCGCCTGAACGCGGCCGCCGCGTTCGACAAGGTGATGAATCGCTTCATCGAGACGATCGGAAGCATTGCCGACGAGTACTTGAAAGAGCGCACCATCGATCTGCAGGACGTGAAAAAGCGCGTGCTGCGCACCCTCTCGGGCGCGAAGACGGCGGCGCCACCGCGTCCGACCGAGCCCAGCATCATCGTGGCGCACGATCTTTCGCCCAGTGACACCGCGCAGCTCGACCGCAGCATGGTGCTCGCGTACGCCACCGACCTCGGCGGGCGCACGTCGCACACCGCCATTATCGCGCGTTCCCAGGGGATTCCAGCCGTGCTGGGACTCGAGAACCTGACGGAGCGCGTCGAAAACGGCGACACGCTCATCGTCGACGGCAACAGCGGCACAGTGATCGTCAACCCGACGCCGGCAACCCTCGAGCAGTACGCCAGCGAGATCCAGCGCTTCCACGAGCTCGAGGAGCAGTTGCTCCTGCTCACCGCATATCCGGCGCAGACCCTCGACGGCCGCCAGTTCACGCTGTGCGCCAATCTCGACGCGGCGCACGAAGTGCAGTCGGTGCTCGATCACGGCGGCCAGGGCGTGGGACTGTTCCGCACCGAGTATTTCTTCATCTCGCAGGACTATCTGCCGGGCGAGGAGGAGCAGTTCAAGGTTTACAAGCAGGTGGTGGAGGCGATGGCGGGGAAGCCTGTCGTCATCCGCACGCTCGACATCGGCGGCGACAAGATCGTGAGCTATCTCAATCGCGTGCCCGAGCTCAACCCGTTCATGGGCTGGCGGGGCATTCGTTTCTGTCTGACGCGCAAAGACATCTTCAAGACGCAGCTGCGCGCGATCTATCGCGCCAGCGCCTTCGGCCATGTGAAGATCATGTTCCCGATGATCTCGCAGATCGAAGAGATCACGCGCGCCAAGGAGATCTGCGCCGAGGTGCGCGACGAGCTCGCGCGCGACCGCTACAAATTCAACCCGGAAGTTCAGCTCGGCATGATGGTGGAAACGCCCTCGGCCGTGGCGCTGGCGGATCAGTTCGCGAGCGAGGTGGATTTCTTCTCCATCGGCACCAACGACCTCATCCAGTACACGATGGCCGTGGACCGCGGCAACAGCAAGATCGCGCACCTCTACCAGCACCTGCACCCCAGCATCGTGCGGCTGCTCCGACTGACGGTGGCAGCAGCGCGGCGTCACAACGTTCACCTCTCGGTGTGCGGCGAAATGGCGGGAGACTTGCTTGCGGTGCCGATTCTGGTGGGGCTCGGCATCGACGAATTCAGCGTGAGCCCCAATGTGATCCCGGAGGTCAAGCGCGTCATTCGTTCGGTGACATTCGACGAGTGCCGCGCGCTCGTGCGACGCGTATCCCGCTTTCGCACGACGGCCGAGATCGAAACCGAGATCGAAACCTTCATCAGGGCTCATACACCCGTGTCAACCGCATCCGGAGGGGCACCCGCATGACCATGGACTTTGCCGCGCTTCGCGCGCGCCTCGACACGACCGACATGATGGGGCGCATCATCGCGTTTCCGGAGCAGATGGAGGCAGCGTGGAAGATAGGCGCCGAATTCGCGCCGCGTGTCGAGCCGTTGCGGGGGAAATCCTTCGAACGCGTCGTGGTTTGCGGGATGGGGGGGTCCGCCATCGGCGGCGATCTGGCGCGGTCTTTTCTGGGTGAGCGCGCGAAGGTGCCGGTTCTTTCGTGCCGCGACTACTTCTTGCCCTCCAATCTGGCGCGCGGCGCGCTCGTGATAGTCTCCAGCTACTCGGGCAACACGGGGGAGACGCTGTCGGCGTACGAAGCAGCGCGTACCCACGCCGCCGCCGTCGTCGCCATCACCAGCGGCGGCGAACTCGCGCAGCGTTGTTCGCGCGACAACATTCCCGTGTGTACCATTCCGGGTGGAATGCCGCCGCGCTCCGCCATCGGCTATTCACTCTTTCCGACGCTGCACGTGTTGCGCGCGACCGGCGTAGCGAGTTTCGAGGACAAGGAATACGCCGAGGCGCTCTCAGCGGCGAAGGACCGCTGCGACGCGTATGCGCCTTCGCACCGCGACAACGCGGCCATCGAAACCGCGCTGGATCTGCAGCGCAGGACGGCGTTCGTCTACGCGGCTCCCGGGCTTCTGGAGGGTGTGGCGCGGCGCTGGGCCTGTCAGTTGAACGAAAACTCGAAAACGCTGGCGCACTTCGCGTTCTTTCCCGAGCTCAATCACAACGAAATCGTGGGTTGGGAAGTGGGAGATATCATGAAGAGCGCGGTGATCGTCTCGCTCGAAGACCGCGAGGATCATCCCATGACGCGTCGCCACGCGGACGTGGGGCTGGCGTTGATGGGGCCGTTCGCCGCCAAAGTGGAGCGGCTGGAGACGCCGGGAGGCGGACGCCTGGCGCGCATGCTGTGTATGATGCTGCTGGGCGATTTCACCAGCGTCTATCTCGCGTATCTCAATGAAGTCGATCCCACACCTGTGAAGAAGATCGACGCGCTCAAAAAGAGCCTCGCGGGGCAATAGACTAGCTACGAAGGAGCAAAATCGGTGAAGGCAATCATTCCGGCAGCGGGCATCGGAACGCGTCTGCGTCCACACACGTACACGCTTCCCAAGGCGCTGCTCTACGTGGCGGGCAAGCCCATCATCGCGCACATTCTCGACGACATCGTGCCGCTCGAGCCGTCGCGCTTTGTGCTCATCGTGGGCTACAAGGGCGAGTTGATCGAGTCGTTCGTGAAACAGCACTACCCGAACCTGCCGGTGGATTTTGTCTTCCAGGAAGAGCGTCGTGGAATCGGGCACGCGGTGGATCTCACGCGCGAGATCGCCAACGGCGACGAGCCGCTGCTCATCGTGCTCGGCGACACCATTATCAAGACCGACCTCAAGACGGTCGTGTCGCGCAAGACCAACGTGCTCGGGGTCAAGGAAGTGGAAGACCCGCGCCGCTTCGGCGTGTGCGAGGTGAAGGGCGAACTCATCACACGCCTGGTGGAAAAGCCGGCCGACCCGCCCTCCAACCTGGCGCTGGTGGGTTTGTACTATCTGCAGAACGGTGGCGCTCTTTTCAACGCCATCCGTCACAACATCGACAAGAACATCACCACCAACAACGAGTACCAGATCACGGATGCGTTGCAGCTCATGATCGAGCGCGGCGAGCAGTTTGCGCCCTTCGTGATCGACGAGTGGTTTGACTGCGGCAAGCCCGAGGCCATGCTCGAGACCAACCGCAAACTTCTGCACGACGCGCCCGCGCCGAAGCCCATCGCGGGCTCCATCATCATTCCGCCGGTGTCGATCTCGCCCAACGCCGAGATCATCAACTCGATCGTGGGCCCCTACGTGTCGATTGCGGACCGGGTGGTGATTCAGGGCTCCGTGGTGCGCGACTCGGTGCTGTCCGAAGGCGCCATGGTGACCGACGCGTTGCTCGAATCGAGCCTGATCGGCGCCAACGCGGTAATCCGCGGCGGCTTCAAGAAGCTCGACGTGGGTGACTCCAGCGAGATCAGCTTCAAGTAGCGGGCCACCGGCGGCCGGCCGGGCCGTTCGGCGGGGCCGGGGGGGAGGGCTCCAGGAGCCCGAAAAGGGCGCCCCAGGCCAAAAGCGCGTGCTTGCCAACCGCCCGGAATTGTTTGACAATGCCCCCGGCGCGCGGCCATCCGATGGCCGGGATCAACCCGCCGGGGTCGCATTACCCACCGCGGAGTTCGTGATTCCAATGTGTCGTTGATCTGTATTGCCGGATGCAGACCTCTGGTCGCACCCGTCGAGACTCATTCGCGCGGACAGCGCGCGAACGCTCAGAATTTAAGGAGATAACATGTCGGAGAAAAAGCTCTTCACGTCGGAGTCCGTCACCGAAGGACATCCCGACAAGGTTGCTGACCAGATTTCTGACGCGGTGCTCGACGCCATCCTCTCGCAGGACGAGAAGGCGCGCGTCGCGTGCGAGACGCTGGTCACCACCGGCCTCGCATTCGTCGCGGGCGAGATCACGACCAACGCCTACGTCGACATTCCGTCGATCGCGCGCGGCGTCATCAAGGACATCGGCTACACCGATGCCGCCTTCGGTTTCGACTCGCACACGTGCTCGGTCCTGACATCGCTCGACGAGCAGTCGCCCGACATCGCGATGGGTGTCGACCGCGAAGGCGCGGGCGACCAGGGCATGATGTTCGGCTACGCGTGCCGCGAAACTGAAACCCTGATGCCGCTCCCGATTTTCCTCGCGCACCGTCTCGCCGAGAGACTGGCGTGGGTACGCCGCAATGACCCGTCGTGCATGTACGTTCGTCCCGACGGCAAGACCCAGGTGACGGTGGAATACGTGGACAACAAGCCGGCCCGCATCGACACCGTCGTGGTCTCGACCCAGCACGGTCCCGAAGCCAAGGACGAACAGATCCGTCACGACATGAACGACAAGGTGGTGAAGCCGGTGCTCGCGAAGTACGGCTTCCCGGCCGACGGCTACCGCCTGCTCGTGAACCCGACCGGCCGTTTCGTGGTCGGCGGCCCGCAGGGCGACTGCGGGCTCACGGGTCGCAAGATCATTGTCGACACCTACGGCGGCATGGGCCGGCATGGCGGCGGCGCCTTCTCGGGCAAGGATCCCAGCAAGGTGGACCGCAGCGCGTGCTACGCGGCGCGTCACCTCGCG
>CAZULB010000087.1:0-12813 GCA_964621155.1 uncultured bacterium
AGCAGCAGCAGGAAATGATGCGGGTGTATCAAGAGCACAACATGAGTCCGTTCTTGGCGCTCTCGGGGTGCCTGCCGGCGCTGATTCCGATGCCGGTGTTCTTCGCGCTGTTCTTCGTGTTTCAGAACACCATCGAATTCCGGGGCGTTCCGTTTCTCTGGCTGGCCGACATCTCGTTGCGTGATCCGCTGTACATCCTTCCGGTGGTGACGGGAGCCTCGATGTTCGTGCTTTCCTGGATCGGAATGCGCAACATGCCGAAAAACCCGCAGGCGACCATGATGCTGTATCTGATGCCCGGCATGTTTACGGTATTCCTGTTGAGCACTGCGTCGGGGCTCAGCATCTATTACCTCGTCCAACAGATCGCGGCAATTCCGCAGCAATGGATGATCGCGAATGAGCGACGCAAGGCAACCGCAGGCGGGTAGCCTCACGCCGGGTGATGGGCCGCGCGCGGTGCGTGTGCGGCGGGACACGATCGTTGCGGTCGCCACCGCCCCAGGGCGGTCGGCACTGGCCGTTGTCCGCGTAAGCGGGCCGGACGCCGAGGATCTTGCCCGCAGGATCCTGGATCCGTGGCCGCAAGCGCCACGGATGTTGTGTCGGTGCCGGGTTCACGGTGCGCGCGACCGGTCACACACGATCGACGATGCGCTCGCGGTCGTTTTTCCCGCTCCGGCGTCGTACACGGGCGAAACGGTTGTTGAGGTACATACGCACGGCGGGACGTACATCCCGGGCGCGGTCGTTGACGCGTTCGTCGCCGCCGGCGCGCGCCCGGCGCTTGCCGGGGAGTTCACGGAGCGCGCGGTACTGAACGGAAAGCTTGACCTGGTCCGGGCCGAAACGGTTGGCGCACTCATTGATGCGAGAACGTCGGCCGCGCACCGGGCGGCCATCCACGCACTGTCGGGAGCGCTGACCCACGCGTATGCCGACCTGCGGGACGCTGCCCTGGCGCTCGATGCCCTTATTGCATTCGATATCGACTTTCCGGAAGAAGACCACGGACCATTGTCGCGCGATCAGGTGACGCGCGCGGCGGCGGATCTGCGCGCACGAATCGATGGCATTCTCAGGGCTGCTCCCACGGCGCAACTGGCGCGGGACGGGGCGCTTGTAGTCCTCGCGGGTCCGCCGAATGCCGGCAAGTCCACACTGCTGAACGCCATGATCGGCGAGACGCGCGCGATAGTGAGTGACGAGCCCGGTACGACGCGGGACGCGATCGAAGTGCTGGTGGACGGCGATCCGTGGCCGATGCGCCTGGTGGACACCGCGGGGCTTCGCTCCGGCGCCGGCACGGTGGAACGACTCGGGATCGAAGTCAGCGAGCGATACCTGCAGAATGCAGATATCGTCATTCTGTGCGCTGAAACATGCGAAGAATTGAGAATGGCGCGGGCGCGCATCGTGACGGCGTCGGATGCGACGATCGTTGCCGTGCGCACGAAAGCCGATCTCGGGCAGCGCGACGGCAACGGCGCGCCAGACGAGAGCATCGATGTCTGCGCAGTGACCGGAGACGGCCTGGCCATCCTTCGCGCACGGATCATGGACGCGATTTCCTCGCGCGCTACCGGCGCGGGGGAGCTGCCGGTGGCGGCGGTTTCAGCCCGCCAACGCGCAGCGCTCGAAACGGCGAGCGCGGAGCTTCAGCTTTTCATTGACGGGTGGACGACCGGGGCGCTTCCGGCGCCAGTGGCCGGCGCGCATCTACGCGGTGCGACGAACGCCCTCGATCACCTCATTGGAACGATCGAGCCTGACGACGTACTTGGCCGGGTGTTCGCGACGTTTTGCGTCGGGAAGTAAGCATCCCAGCGCCGGGAGGTCAGGCCGTTCGTGCGGCGTCGGCGGCTGCACCGAGCTCGAGCGCCGACGTCCGGAGCGCGCGGGCCAGGCCGATATCCGCAATGGCGGCCTCTACCATCCGCGCACCGAGGAAATACCCGGCGCGCTCCGGCAGGACATAGCGCTGATACGAGCGCGCTTCGTCGCTCATGCCGCCGGAGAGATATCGCAAGCGCAAGCCGAGGCCAGCACGATCGAGATCATCGGCCGCGGCGCGCCCGACGACACCCTCAAGTTCGCGAACGCGAACGTACTGGCGACGCTCGTAGCCGAAATACTCCCACGGTGCGTGGCCGGGGCTGAGCTGTCGTGCGGCATGGACGGCGAGCCCTTCGTTGACAAGATGCTCGCGCAACGGCACGAACCGGCCTGTTTCCCAATATGAGTAGTAGCCTCCGGCCTGGGCGACGGCCGTGCGCATGTCACTCTGGCTTGCCGGCGACGTGTAGCGAACGCAGTGCGCGAGTTCGTGGGCGAGCCACATCGGAATCAACTCTGGATCAAGCCCAAGTCCGCGGGTGGATGGATTCGCGACGCTCGTGAAGTGCTCGAGGCAGACAAAAGCCACACCCCGACCGTTGACGACCAATTCGCCGGCGTTCGCGGCACCGACGCCAACCATCAGCAACACATCAATGCCCGAGTCGACGTCGAGGAGTTCCATGCATCGCGCTTCGGTTTCGCGGGCAAGTGCAACGACATCGGTCCGATCGAGCATCGCCACGAGATCGGAACGGTCGGCCCGAACGACGCTGCGCACGACTTCGTCGAATTGCGGTCCGATCGGCTCGATGACGTAGTTGTACCAGTACGCCTCGAGGAGGCTGCGGTGCTCGTCGACGTACTGTCGATATGCGACTTCGGGATCAGCACTCTGCAGCACCGCAAAAAATTGGGGCAGCAGATTGATGAGCATCGAAGGGTCGTCGTCGCGTGATAGAGGGGGTGAACCAGCGGCGCGAACGAAAAAGCGATACACACACCGGTCGCGCGAGAATGTAGGGCGACACGTGTTTGCAAACAAGACTACGCGAATGCAACGCAGGGTGAGTGCGGCCGCTCAGGCCGTCAACGACCGAATAAACGCGCGGGCGAAAGCCTGCGTCGTGGTCCTGAACTTCAGCGCGTTCCGAAGAGGCGATCACCTGCATCGCCGAGTCCCGGGAGGATGTAGCCGCTGGTGTTCAGTTCACGGTCAAGCGCGGCGGCAATGATTGGCACGTCGGGATGGGCGACGTGCAGGCGCTGCACGCCGACGGGCGCGGCAACGAGGCAGAGGAATCGAATGCGTGCAGCCCCGGCGGCCTTCAGCCGCGTGATTGCCGCGACCGCACTCCCTCCCGTCGCCAGCATCGGGTCGAGGACGAAGAATTCCCGTGCACTCGCGTCTGCCGGAATCTTGAAATAGTAATCCACCGGCTCGAGCGTCTCGTGGTCGCGATACAGGCCGATGTGGCCAACGCGCGCTGATGGGATGAGCCGGAGAATGCCGTCGACCATGCCGAGTCCCGCGCGGAGAATCGGCACGAGAACAAGCTTCTTTCCCGACACCCTGGCGCCAGTGGTGCGCTCAAGCGGTGTTTCGAGTTCACAAGGCTCAAGGGCAAGATCTGCCGTGGCTTCGTAGGCCATCAACATCGCGATCTCGTCAACCAATTCCTTGAAAATCTTTGTCGGCGTGTCGCGATCCCTCAGCAACGCGAGTTTGTGCTGTACCAGGGGATGGCGGACAACGGAGAGGCCTGGAAGCTCAGGGGTGGTGGTCATGGCGTGGAGTCTAGTATTTTCGCGTCAATGAAAGAATACCAAGCGGTCATCGTGCGGCTCAGCCGCCGGGTTCGGGAAGACGAAGATGCGATCACCGATCTTCTCAACGAGCGCAGCCGGGGCGGGTGGCAGCCCGAGCTCATGACGCAGGACCCGGAGCGCGTGACCGTGGTGTTTTCGCGGCGCGCCGAGTCGGGACGCTGAGCGCGTCGTCGCGGGCGCGCGACCTGCGGCGGCAGCAACGACCCCGCCCAACGACCGCGTAACGTGCAGATCACGTTTCACGGCGCTGCGCGCGAAGTCACCGGCTCGTGCCACGTGGTTCAGGTCAACGGGCAAACAATACTTCTTGATGGCGGCCTGTTTCAGGGTCGCCGGTCGGCGGTGCGCGAAAAAAACACCGCGATGCCGGTCGCGCCGGAGCGCATCAGCGCGATCATTCTTTCGCACGCCCACATCGATCACGCCGGGCGGCTGCCGTATTTCGTCCGTCGGGGATACGCGGGGCCGATTTTCGCCACGCACGCGACGAAGGACCTGTGTCGTGTCATGCTGGCGGATTCCGCCCACATTCAGGAAAAGGACGCCGAGTTTCTGGCTCGCCGAAATCGCGAGCACCACGAGCCGTTGTACGACACCCGGAATGTCGAGGCGACCATCGCGGCCATGCGCGGCACGGGGTACGGCGTGTGGTTCGACGTGGGCCCGGGGATCCGTGCCCAATTCATCGAGGCGGGGCACATCCTTGGCTCTGCGTCGGTAATCCTGGAGTGGGAGAACGGGAGCACCACAAGGCGACTGGCGTTCAGCGGCGACATCGGACGCGCAGGTCTCTCAATTATTCGAGATCCTGCGGTGCCACAGGACGTCGATGGCGTGATCATGGAGAGTACGTACGGGAACCGCGAGCACGCCGGAATCGACGGTACCCGCGAGCGGCTGGCGGAGGTTGTAACGGCCACCGCGGCGCGCGGGGGAAAGATTTTCATCCCGGCATTTGCGGTCGGGCGAACACAAGAACTGGTGTATTCACTGCACGAACTCGTACGTGCCGGCCGAATTCCCCCGATTCCGGTCGTGATTGACAGTCCGCTGGCGATCCGGGCCACGCGGGTATTCACGGACCACGCGGCACTCTTCGACAAAAGTGAGCCGCTCGTTCGCGCCTTTGCTGCGAATCCCGCGGATACCCTGCACAACAGCCTGGTCGAGTATGCTGAGACGGCCGACGAATCGAAGGCCGCCATGCGACGTCACGGTCCAATGGTCATCATCGCGGCCTCAGGAATGGTCGAGTCCGGCAGAATCCTGCATCACATCATGCAGGGAGCACCGGATCCAAAGAACACGATCATGATTGTCGGGTTCCAGGCGGAGCACACGGTTGGGCGCCGGATCGTCGAACGCCGTCCGACGATCCGCGTACTGGGCGAAGAGGTTCAACTGCGCGCGAACGTCGAAGTGCTGAACGGATACAGCGCGCACGCAAGCCGCTCCGGTCTTCTGGCGTGGCATGCCGCGCTGCGGGCATCGTCGCCACGCCTGAAACACACGTGGCTGGTGCACGGCGAAGCGGAAGCGCAAGACGCCCTGGCTGCCGAGCTCACTCAACTCGGCGCGCCAACGTCTTGTCCGACACCGGGATTGCAGGTGGAGGTGTGAACGCGCGCGAGTTGCCGGAATCGACGACCCTTGAGACGAAAACCGTTCACGAGGGCCGCGTCATCAGCGTGCACACCGAAACCGTGCGTTTCCCGGATGGAACGACCGGGATATTGGATGTCGTCCGGCATCCTGGTGCGAGCGCCGTGGTGCCGTTTCTCGATGATCCGGCCAGCGCTGACCCGACGGTGCTGCTAATCAGGCAGTTCAGGCACGCTGCCGGTCGCTGGCTTCTTGAAATTCCGGCGGGTCGGCTGGATATCGACGAAACACCCGAAGCGTGCGCGCACCGGGAACTCCTCGAGGAAACCGGTTGCGTCGCAAAACGGATGGAGCGAATGACGTCGATTCTTACGACGCCAGGCTTCAGTGATGAGCGAATTCACCTGTTCCTGGCCACCGAGCTGACCCGCGGCGATACCAGCCACGAGGTGGATGAGTTCATTGAACCGGTGACAATGCCATTGTCGGGTGCGCTGTCGCGGATTGCAACCGGCGAAATATCGGACGCGAAAACGGCTCTCGCCCTGCTCTTTGCCGCAGGATTCAAGACGAACGCTGGCTGACGGCTAGCTGCGGACCCTGCTCAGCGAGGGGGTAAGCACCGAGTGTCCTCACAAGGTGTCCTTGTTTGTGGACAAATTCTCACAATTGGTGAAGGTCGATTCAACCAACATTTGTGTCATAACTGTTTGTAGCTAAATAAGTTATACAACACTAACACAGTCCGAACGCGTTCGGCACGAGAAATGCTCTTCAGTCAATCGGACAAGTACGCATCCGACTGCTGAGGGGGTCTTTTATGGTGCAGGCTAGCGCGCGACTCAAGCAACTGACCAGCTCCGCTCCGGCGACCCGGGCTGAACTGGAACAGCTGGACGATTCGCAGCTCGTCCAACAGCACCTGCGTGGACACTCTCGCGCGTTCGACCTGCTGGTTGGCCGCTACCAAACCCGGCTGCTGAATTTCGTCTACCGTATTGTCGGTGACCGTGAGCGCGCCGAAGATCTCGTGCAGGAGGCGTTCATCCGGGTGCACCGCCACCTCGGACGGTTTGATCGATCGAAGAAATTCTCGACGTGGATCTATACCATCGCGTCGAACCTGGCCAAGAATGAGCTGCGCAATCGTGCGCGCAGCCCGCTCGTGCTTTTCACGACGCTTGCTCCGCAGTGGAGCGACGACGAGCGGCCGCTCGAGTTCGAAGACTCCGAAGACGGCCAGCCCGACGAGGTGTTTCGCCGCAAGCACTTGCGGGAGGCCGTCGAGCAGTCGGTGGCCAAGCTTCCGGCACATCACCGCGACGTCTTCGTGCTTCGTGAAATCGAGGGCCGGTCGTACGAGGAAATCGCGGAGATCACCGAGTGCAACCTCGGCACGGTCAAGTCGCGACTGAACCGGGCGCGGAATGCGTTTGCGGAGATCATCGAGCCGGCGCTGAGATAGTCGCGCCACCGGATACGCAGCGGCGAACGGAACCGTCCGCCGCCGCGCGGGGTAGGCAAGGCATGCCTGCTCCGCGCGACTGCACGTCCTGTCGGGTGTTTCGGCGCCAACACCGCGCCATGCTCGACGGCGAACTGACGGGACCGGAGCTCGAGCGCGCCCACGCCCATCTGCGCGGGTGTGCGCGGTGCGGCGAACTGCATACGGCGCTGCGGCGGGGGCTCATGCTCCTCACCCTCCTCCGCGCCGAGCGCGTGTCCAACTCCTTCGACGCGCGACTGAAGTTGCGCATGCGACAAGGCAGAAATGCGCGCGGGAAGGCGCCACTCGGCTGGGCTATATTGCAACCATGCCCCGTGTCTCTCCAGACGGACTCGCTGCCGCGCTCGCCGCGGGCAAGCCGGACCGTACCTACCTCCTTTTCGGTGAAAATGATTTCCTGAAAGAGGAGTCGCTGCGGGCGATCGTCGAACAGCTGTCCGACGCCGGCACGAGAGACTTCAATCTCGACGTTTTCAGGGGGAGCGACACCGAAGAAGGGCAGCTGTCGACCGCGCTCGACGCGCTGCCGATGATGGCGACGCGGCGTATCGTGGTGATCCGCGACATCGCCGCACTCAAGAAGGGTGCCCGCGCGGTGCTTGACCGATACCTGGCTTCACCGGCGGCGGATACCGTCCTGGTACTCATTGCCGGTTCGGGCTGGAAGACGGACGCATCGATCGTGTCGCGGACAAGCGCGGTCGATTTCGGTGCGTTCTCTGATGCCGACGCACTCGAGTGGTCGATGGCACGCGCGGGAGCGCTTGGATCCGCCATCGAGCGCGACGCCGCCAAGCTGCTCATCGCCGCAACCGGACCAGACCTCGCGATGATCGATGGAGAGTTGCGCAAGCTGCGGGACTATGCAGCCGGGAAGATCAACGCCGATGCCGTGCGAGCCATCGTCGGTGTTTCCGAAGGCCGCACGACCAGCGACCTGATTGACCTTGTGTGTGCGCGCGACGGAACGGCCGCGTCGGCGCTCGTGTCGTCCGTGCTGTCGCAGCCCAAGGCGTCAGGGGTCGGCCTGGTAATGGCGCTCACGACGCATCTCCTGGGGATCGGGCAGGTGCTTGTGGACCGGGGAAACAGAGTCTCCCAACGGCAGCAGATCACGAACCTGTACGCGATGATGGGCGAGGCCCGCAGTGCACCGGTTGCGCGGCCGTGGAGCGAGGCGGTCGCGTCGATGAGCCGGAACGCGGACCGATGGGACTGGGCGACGCTCGATGCCGGGCTCGGCCACCTTGGTGATGCCGACAGTGCGCTCAAGGACACGACACTCTCCTCTGATGAGCAGATCATCGGTACGCTGGTCCTGATGCTCTGCGCTCCTGCTCCGCGCCGGTTTCGCGCCGCGTGACGGCATGAGGGTGTTGTCGAAGTGTGCGCAGGTTGCACGAATGGCCGCGGTCGCCATTGCCTGTGTGGTGCTGTCGGCTGGTACGCCGAGCGCCGCGTGGGCGCAGTCGCGGTCTCCTGCACTTGAGCGCGTCCGCCAGTTGGTGGAGGCGGGCGATGAAGCGAACGCGCGGGTGCTGGTGGATTCGATCCTGGCTGACTCGGATCCCGGAAATCCCTCATATGTCGATGCGCTGTTCTGGCGGGCGAGCCTTGCGGCCGATCCGTCGGACTCGCGCCGGGAACTACTACGCCTCGTGGTCGAGTATCCGCTTTCGCCGCGCGTCAGCGACGCGCTGTTTCAGCTGTCCGAACGAGAGATCGAGGCTGGGGATACCGAAGGAGCGCGACGGCACCTGACGCGGCTCGTTCGGGATCACGCATCAAGCGCATCAGGATCACGCGGTGCGTATGAACTCTCGAAACTCCTGACGCGCGCCGGTGACTTGCGCGGGGCGTGTGCGGCGCTCGATTCCGCGTATGCGTACGAACCTGCGGGAAACGTAGAAAGGCGATATCAAATCGCCTACGCGCAGCGGCCGTGCGAGCGACTTTCCGCACTGCCGGCGAGTCCAGGGCCCGTCTTACCGGATTCGACCTCAACCGGTCGCGGGACCGGCCGCCCCACTCCACCCGTTCGGAACGCGACACCTGCGGGGCGGGCGACGCCTCCGCCGGAGCCGCGCCCTTCCAGCGCGACCAACTCTTCCGGAGTAACGCCCCAACGGTCTTCGCGGCCGGCGCCTGCCGGCCAGTGGTCGGTGCAAGTCGCCGCCTTTCAATCGCGCGCCGAGGCGACCGCACTGGCCGCGCGCCTCAAGACCTCAGGTTACGACCCGCGGGTCACCAACGAGCGGCCGTTTCGGGTCCGGATTGGCCGATTTGCCACGCGCGCCGAAGCGGCTGCGCTGGTCACAAAACTGAAATCAGAAAAGACCGACGCCATTGTGGTCCAGGCCGAACGTCCATGAGCGCAGCGCCGGCAACACCGCTGATGCAGCAATATCAGGAAATCAAGTCGCGGCACCGCGACGCGATTCTCTTTTTCCGCATGGGCGACTTCTTCGAGATGTTCTATGAAGACGCCGAAACGGCAGCGAGGGTGCTTGGGCTGACGCTGACCTCGCGGAACAACGGGGGGGCTGCCGCGGTGCCACTTGCCGGAGTCCCCGCAAAGGCCGCCAGCGAATACCTCCGGCGACTGGTCCAGCAGGGTTTTCGGGTGGCCATTTGCGAGCAGGTCGAAGATCCGAAACAGGCGAAGGGAATCGTCCGCCGGGAAGTGATCGAAACGGTCACGCCGGGAGCCGCGTTTGCCGACGACCTGCTGGAAGGTGCGCGCAATACCTTCCTCGTGGCGGTCAACCGTCGCGGTACTGCCGCCGGCATCGCGGCGGCTGATCTGTCAACCGGAGAATTCCGGTTGATCGGCACAGACGTTTCTGACGTTGCGACGACGCTTGCACGCCTCGCGCCACGCGAGCTCATCGTGGCAGCGTCCTACCGGGAGGCGAACGCGCCCGGTCAGGTGGAGGGCGCGCTCGTGACGGAGCGCCCGGACTGGGAGTTTGACGAACATCCGGCGGTGCGCGAACTGGCAGAACTATTCGGCGTACAATCGCTCGAAGGGCTCGGCATTACGACGGAGGACGGCCTGCTGATCGGCGCGGCCGGGGCGCTCGTCCGGTCCCTGCGTGAATTGCAGCCGGCCGGAATTTCCCACCTGGCGCGCCCTGTGGTCGAGCGTCCAGGTGGCGTGATGCCGCTCGACGACATGACGCGGCGCAACCTCGAGCTGGTCGAGTCGATGCGGGGCGTGTCGGATGGAGGAACGCTCCTGAGCGTGCTCGATCGCACGCTGACGCCGATGGGTGCGCGGCTGTTGCGGGCCCGGTTGCTGGCCCCGCTGACGGAACGCGGCGAGATCGAATCGCGACTCGATGGCGTTGCAGCGCTTGCGGCTGCACCACCTGCGCTCGCAGCGCTTCGCGATACGATCGACGGCGTTCGCGACATTGAACGACTGGCAGCCAAGACGGCAGCTGGGCGAGCGAACCCCCGCGACGTTCGCGCGCTCGGCGAATCCCTCAGCCGGCTGCCGGCCGTGGCCAACGTCCTCTCCGATATCGACACGCGCGGGGAACTGTCCGACATCGTCACGAACTGGGATTCGGTTGACGACCTGCGCACCGAGGTACTCCGTGTGCTGGCCGAACGCCCGCCGCTCGCCATAGGCGAGGGAGAAACGATCGCACCCGGTGTCAGCTCCACGCTTGACGAACTCCGCGCCATCGCGACCGGTGGAAAAGACTCCATCGCGGCCATGCAACAGGCCGAGCGGGTGCGGACGGGCATCAACTCCCTGAAGGTCGGTCACAATCGCGTATTCGGGTACTACATCGAAGTGACCAACGCGAACAGTCACCTGGTGCCGGACGACTACCAGCGCCGTCAAACGCTTGCCGGTGCGGAGCGGTATGTCACCACGGCACTCAAGGAATTTGAAGAAAAGGTGCTGCACGCCACCGAGCGCATCGAATCGCTCGAACGCGAGCTGTTTGAAGCACTTCGGTCAACGCTTGGCGGCGCGATCCGCCGGTTGCAGGCAGTGGCCCACCGGGTTGCGCGCCTGGACGTGATTGCGTCGCTGGCGGACGTGGCGGTTCGCGAAGGCTATGTGCGGCCGGAGATGCACGACGGTCCGGAGCTCGAGATCGTGGCCGGCCGCCATCCGGTCGTCGAACGGATGATGCCCCGCGAGCAGTTCATTCCCAATGACGTGACGCTGACTCCCGACGCGAGGATGATCATCCTCACCGGGCCGAACATGGCGGGAAAGAGCACGATTCTTCGCCAGATCGGGCTCCAGGTGCTGATGGCTCACATCGGCAGCTTCGTTCCCGCGTCGCGTGCGCGAATCAGCGTGACCGATCGCGTGTTCACCAGGGTTGGCGCGAGCGACAACCTGGTGCGGGGACAGTCGACGTTCATGGTCGAGATGTCGGAGACGAGTTCCATCCTTCACACCGCGACCGCGCGAAGCCTCGTGCTCCTCGATGAAATCGGACGCGGGACGAGCACGTGGGATGGCGTGAGCATTGCGTGGGCGGTGAGCGAATACCTGCACAACCGGATCGGCAGTAAGACCGTGTTCGCGACGCACTACCACGAGCTGACGCAGTTGTCCGACGAGTTGGCCGGTGTGCGGAATTTCAACGTGGCCGTCGAGGAACGGGGTGGGGGAATCCGGTTTCTCCACCGACTCAGGCCGGGTGGAGCCGACCGGTCCTACGGAATCGAAGTGGGACGCCTGGCCGGACTTCCTGAACCGGTGCTGCGCCGCGCCCGCGCGCTACTGGCGATTCTCGAGGGCGAGCAGCTCGCCGCCGCGCTCGCCGGCGGATCGCCGCGACGGGTGGCCGCACCGGACACGCAGCTCCCGCTATTCGGGCCAACACGAGAACATCCGGTGGTGGAGCGGCTCCGCACGGTGGACATAAACGACCTCACACCGCTCGAGGCGCTCGCCCTGCTGGCCGAGTTCGCTGCGGACGCGCGCGTCGAGGACCCGCAGATCGCCGCTCCCAGGAGCGACGGGTAGATTCCCGACACACTTTCCGGCGGACCGGCGAAAACCATGGCGACGACCACGCGCGATCTACATGTCTATGAGTCCGTCCTGGACTCGATCGGATGGACGCCGCTCATTCACCTGACGCGGGTAACGCGGGGCATTGCGACACCGGTGTGGGTGAAGGCGGAAACGCGCAGTCCCGGTGGATCGGTGAAAGACCGAATCGGGTTGTCGATCATCGAGCGCGCCGAGCGTGAGGGGCGCCTGAAGCCCGGTGGAACCATCGTCGAAGGAACGAGCGGAAATACGGGTGTTGCCCTGGCCATCGCTGCAGCGCTGAAGGGCTATCGGTGCATCTTCACGATGCCCGACAAGATGTCGCAGGAAAAAGTCCGCTTGCTCAAGGCATACGGCGCCGAGGTGATCATCACGCCGACCGCGGTCGCACCCGACCATCCGGACAGCTACGTGATGACCGCGAAGCGAATCGCGAAGGAAACTCCCAACGCCGTGCTTGCCGACCAGTTCTACAACCAGGCGAACCCGGATGCGCACATGGCATCGACGGGTCCCGAAATCTGGGAGCAAACACACGGGAAGGTGACGCATGTCGTGTGCGGGGCCGGCACTGGCGGCACGATCACCGGAGTCGGGCGGTTTCTGAAGCAGAAGAACCCGAAGGTCCAAATGATCTGCGGAGATCCCGTCGGGTCGATTCTGGCCGAACACTGGCGAAGCGGGGGCACGAGCAAGACCGAGGGCGTGCCATACAAGGTCGAGGGAATCGGACAGGACAAGATTCCCGGAACACTCGACATGAGTATCATCGACGAGTTCCAGACCGTCGGCGACCGGGACGCGTTTGCCATGGCGCGACGACTGACCCGTGAGGAGGGACTCTTCGCCGGCGGATCATCGGGGCTGCTCGTCCACGTGGCGCTGACCGTTGCCCGGCGCGTGAACGATCCCAAGGCGTGCGTGGTGACGTTCCTGTGCGACACCGGCGAACGGTACCTGTCGAAGCTGTACAGCGATGAGTGGATGCGCGAGAATCAGATGATGG
>CAZULB010000088.1:0-12792 GCA_964621155.1 uncultured bacterium
CTTCGGATTCCAGCGCTTGGTCTGGTGGCCGAAGTGAACGCCCGCTTCGAGAAGGTCCTTGAGGGTGGTCTCACCCATAATGTTACCCCTTTCCTTTCGGTTGTTCATCCACTGCGCAGACCCTCCAACTCCAGTCACAAACCGGAGCACCGGGAGGACCCTGTCGGGGGCGCAGTGTGTGTCGTTGGTGTGAGCCTCGCGCCCAACTGCTGGCAGCGCGAAACCCTCGGGATTCTCTCTTTGAGAGAATTTACTAACGCTGAAACGCGCGCTGTCGCGCGCGATTCGCTGCGCGGAGGCTTGCCGACGCGCGGCAAATTCCAACTAACGCTTGCTAAACTGGAAGCGCTTGCGGGCACCCGCCAGTCCGTACTTCTTGCGCTCTCTCATGCGCGGATCGCGCGTGAGGAGCCCGCGGGCCTTGAGCATCGGGTGGAAGCGATCGTCGATCTTCACCAGAGCGCGGGCCAGGCCAAGGCGAAGCGCGCCCGCCTGTCCGTTGACACCGCCGCCGACCGCACGCGCGTCGACGTCGAATTTCTCCATCGTTTCGGTGGCCTCGAGCGGTTCCTTGACGAGGAACACGAGCGTCTCACGACCGAGGTAGTCCTGGACGTCCTTGCCGTTGATCGTCATCTTGCCGCTGCCGGGCGTCACGTATACGCGCACCACGGCTTCCTTGCGACGACCCACCGCTCCGATTCGCGCCGCCTTCGCGGCCGTTTCTGCTTTCTTCGCTGTCATCGTTTTCCTTCGTTGGATCAGTAGCCGGTGGGCGGCATGCCCTGCGGTTTCTGCGCCGTGTGCGGATGTTCCGGACCCGCGTAGACCTTGAGCTTCTTCAGCATGCGGCGTCCAAGGCGCGTATGCGGGAGCATCTTGCGGACGGCCGTGCGAATGACGGCGGTCGGATCGTCTTCAATGACGTCGCGCATCGTCTTCACCTTGAGGCCACCCGGATAGCCCGAGAAGCGGTAGTAGAGTTTGTCCTCGCGCTTGTTGCCGGAGACAAAGATCTTGTCGGCATTAACGATGATCACGTGATCACCGAGCGAGAGGTGCGGAGAGAACTCAGGGCGGTGCTTGCCGCGAAGCGTGTTGGCCACTTCGGTGGCGAGCCGGCCGAGCGGACGATTGGAAGCGTCCACCACGTACCAGCGCTCCTGGATCTCGCTTTTCTTAACCGTATGCGTCTTCATGAACATAGAAAACCACCTGCGCCGAAGGGCGCTCCAATGCCAAGTCTCCCGGGGGAGCAAGAAGGACATTTATAACAAGTCCCGCAGACCGCGTCAAGGGGCTGATGGGCGATATCTTGCGGGGCTTCGGGCCGGTCCCGGACGTCCTCCTCCCGGGGCTAAAATCCGCCCTGGGAGGCCCGTTTCTAGTGCGATTCGGCAGGGGCGTGGCTGCCGTGCCCGTGCCCTTCCACCGGCTGCGGGCCGGCCAGGGCCGGCAGCAGCGCCTCGCGCGACCGGACCGCCGCGACGGTCAGAAAAGCCAGCAGGCCCATCTCGATGACCAGGAGCGGGATGCTCACGTGGACGACCGGAGCCAGCATCAGCCAGAACATCATGGTGACACCGGTCAGAATAATGATGGCCAGTGTCGAGGTGACGAATGCGCGCGTCTTGTTCTTGCGCGAGAGCAGCACCACGAACGGGAACATCCACACCATGATGAAGATCATCTTGGAGATGACGCTGTACTGGGAATGCGGACCCACGCGCCGCACCAGGTACCCCGTCTCTTCCGGGATGTTGCCGTACCAGATCACGATCAACTGCGAGAAGAAGAAGTAGGCCCAGAAAGTGGCGAAGCCGAACATCAGGCCGCCGATGGATTTCTGGATCAGTTTGGCCGGCGCGTCGGCGCGGTGGCGCCAGTTGAAAATGATGAGCGCGCAGGTGCAGATTCCCGACAGGAACCCGCTGACCATCACGAACGCGCCGAAGAGCGTCGAGAACCACGGCTTCTCGATGGTCATGAACCACTCGATGCCGATCATGGTCATGTGCCACACGAAGGCAATGGTGAGGATGACGCCCCAGAAGCGCGTCGACGACGAGCCGCGCAGCGCGTTCAGAATAAAAATACGCGACAACACGAACATCAAAAGCAGCATGATCACGTTGCGCGCGATGAAGAACGGGTGGTTGAACCACACGCCCTCGTGCTCCCACCACGGGTACATGGAGAACTGCGGGATGTTGACCAGGAACAGGAGCAACGCCGCCGGGAGAATGCAATGAAGCGCACCCACTCCCGGAAGGAGCTGGCGGTGCCAGTGGCCGTCGGAGATCTCCGAGCCCGCCATCAATACCGTCGCGCCCTCGGCGAGTCCGATGAAAACGGCGAGGGCAATGGTCAATGCTCCGCCCGCGGCCGGCTCCAGCAATTTTTCGGCAAGAAAGACCAGCGCGGCCACGACCACGCTCGCGATGAGCAACGTTCTGGAGTTCAAGCGAAGTCCCATCGTCAGTCCCTCTTCACGTAGATTTCGTACTGGTCGGGAAACACGTCGTCCGAAATGATGGTGCGAACTCCCGGCATGCGCGCCGTCCACAGGAGCCCGAGCATGCCGCTCAATCCCCCGAACAGCACCATGAGCTCGAACGCAATCACCGTGTAGGGCGGAATGCCGATCAGCGGCTTGTTGCCCACATAGAGCGGCCAGTCCAGCGCCGTCAGCGATGGAAACAGGTAGCCCGTCGCCACGCCGCAGATTCCACCCACGAGCACAAAGCGCCGCACGTCGCTCTGCTTCATCTGCAGCAGCTCTTCCGCGTGGTGCACCGGATGCGGCGTGCGCGTCTCGATCTGGTCGGGCTTGACGCCGCTCTTCAGCAGCTCTTCGAGCTTGTGAATGAAGTCGTGCTCGCTCTGATAGATGTGCTTCTCCATCAGATCACCTCTTCCTTCTTCTCAGTGATCGCGACCACCGGGAGGAACTTGGCGAACAACAGGAACATCATGAAGAAGAAGCACCACGTACCCAGCATGATGCTCTTCTCGGTCAGACGCGGGTGGTACGGTCCCCATGCGTACGGGGCGAACTCATGCGCCAGCGATGTGATGATGATCACGAAGCGTTCGAGCCACATGCCGATATTGACGAAGATCGACGTGATGAAGAGCCATTTCAGGTTGCGGCGCAGCTTCTTCACGAACAGCGGTAGTGGCACGATCATGTTGCAGAACACCATGCCCCAGTACTGGTACTTGTAGTAGCCGGTGGCGCGGTCCTTGAAGATGCCGAACTCGTACACGTTGCCGCTGTAGTATGCGAGCAGGAACTCGATGGTGTAGGCGTAGCCCACGATCATCGAGGTGAAGAGCATGGTCTTGGCCAGCTTCTCGAAATGATCGATCGGCATCACGTGCTCGAGCTTCTGCAGCTTGACCATCGGGATGCACAACGTGAGCACCATGCCGCAGCCGGAGAAGATGGCACCGGCCACAAAGTAGGGCGCGAAGATTGTCGTGTGCCATCCGGGCACCAGACACATGGCGAAGTCCCACGACACGACCGAGTGCACCGACAGCACCAGCGGCGCCGCGATACCGGCCAGGAGTGCATAGAGCATGTTGTAGTTGCGCCACTGGCGCTTGGTCCCGGTCCAGCCCAGCGAGAGCGCGCTGTAGATGTGACGGCTCACACCACGCGTGTAACGCTTCATGATGGCGAGATCCGGAATCAATCCCACGTAAAAGAATACGACCGAAATCGTGAGGTACGTGCTGACGGCGAACACGTCCCACTCCAGCGGCGACTTGAAGTTGGTCCACAGCAGGCGCTGGTTCGGGTACGGCAGGAGCCAGAAGAAGTACCAGGCGCGACCGAGGTGGATGAGCGGGTACATGCCGGCGCACATGACGGCGATCACCGTCATGGCTTCCGCCGCGCGGTTGAAGCTCGCGCGGAACTTGGAGCGGAAGAGGAACAACACCGCCGAAATCAGTGTGCCCGAGTGCGCAATACCGACCCAGAACACGAAGTTGACGATGTAGATACCCCAGCCGACCGGGTTGTTCTGACCGCCGGCACCGACGCCCCTGTAGATCTGCCAGCCCCAGGCGCCGAGCAGGAACACGGCGAATCCGGTGGCGAACATTCCCACCAGCCCCCAGTAGAGGAGACCGGGCTTCTGCATGGCCATGACGACGTCGCGCTCGATCCGGAAGCGCGCCATGGCCGCCGGATGCGTCGAAGCGGAGGTTGCGACCGCATTATGCTCCATGTTCCCCACCTCCGTTCTTCTTCAGATAGTAGACGCCGGGACTCGTGCCCAGCTCCTCGAGAATACGGCTCGAGCGCTTGTCGTGCGCCCACTTGTGCACTTCCGAGTTCTCGTCCAGCAGGTTGCCGAAGACGATGGCTTTGCCCGGGCACGCCTGCGCGCACGCGGTGGTGATTTCGCCTTCCCGGATGCCGCGCTTTTCGTCCTTGGCAACGTCGCGCGCGTGACGAATGCGCTGGATGCAGAACGTGCACTTCTCCATGACACCCTTGTTGCGCACGGACACGTCGGGGTTGGTCATGAGATTGAGCGGATGCGGGCGCTTGCCCCATTCGAAGAAGTTGAAGCGACGCTGCTTGTACGGGCAGTTGTTGCCGCAATAGCGCGTGCCCACGCAGCGGTTGTAGACCTGCGCGTTGAGTCCCTCATCGTTGTGATACGTCGCGTACACCGGGCACACGGGCTCGCACGGTGCGTAGTCGCACTGCTGGCACATGGTGGGAACGAAATCGCCCTCGCCCGTATCCTTGTCGTAGTACTGCTCGAGACGGATCCACGCCATCTCGCGTCCCCTCAAATGCTGTTCGCGCCCCGTCATGGGCACGTTGTTCTCGACGTAGCACGCGGCCACGCACGCGGAGCAACCCGTGCACTTGTCGAGGTCGACAGCCATGGCCCAGCGATAGTTGGGATACTTGGGAAGCGGATAGAACGTGACGTCCTCGCGCTTCGCTTCGCCGGCGTGCCCGTGTTCTTCGCCTTCGATGGGATGTCCGTTGAAGTGTGCCGGAGCATGACCGGGCACGATGCCGCGACCTTCTTCGTACAGCGATCCCGAAGTCTTCGCCAGGCGCGAACGGCTCCCCGCCCGGGCCACCGTGACGTCGGCGACCGAGGTGACTTCACCTGAGATTCGCGACCAGCCCAGCGCAGGATTCGCCGCGCCGCGCTGCACCACGAACACGTCGGATGCCAGGCCGGGTTGGGTGCGGACCGGGAGCTTCAAAGACCAGCCCTCGCCGCGCAACTCGAGGTCGTCCTCTTCGTGCGCTCCGAGTTTTTCCAGCGTTTCCGGGCCGACCGAGACCCAGTCGTCCCACGTCACCGACGTGAGCGGGTCCGGAATCTCGTGTAGAAGCGGAAGCTCCGCGCTGCGCCCGTCGTACCAGCGTGTCGACGGTGCGATCATGAGCACCGCGCCGGCGTGGGTGGCGGCGCTATCAAAGGTGAACTTGTGGTCGGGCGCCTTCATCGCCGCAGTGGCGGCGGCGCCACCGCGTGCGATCCATCCCTGCTTGAGCAGTGTCGCCGGCGCATCGGGGCCCAGCTGCTTCGCCCAGCGATCGCTCACGTACTGCTGGTAGGTGGTACCCGCAGCGGCCGCACCCAGCTGGATCATGAGACGCAGCAGCACGTCGCCATCCGATGCGGTGTCGAAAAGCGGGGCAAAAGTCGGCTGGATCACGTTGACGATACCGGTTGCCGGTTCCGCATCTCCCCACGATTCGAGCGAGTGCGAGAGAGGCAGAACGACATCGGCGCGCTCCATACTGGGCGTCATGATGTCGCTGACACCGATCACGAACGCAGCGTGATCGAGCGACTGTGCAAACTGTTCGCTGTTGGGAAGCTGCGAGACGGGATCGGTGTTGAACAGAATCAACGCGCCGATCTGACCGCCGTCGAGACGCTGCATGAGCCGTTCGATATCGGCGAGCGAACCCACGCGCGCGTAATCCTGCGCCTGCGCGATGTCCACGGTCTTGCCGTGCATTCCGCACACCGCCTGCAGCAGGGCCGCGAGGCGCGCCACATCCAGACCCGTCTCCTGCCCCGTCGACACGCCACCGGCGGCAACGAGCGGGGAGCCGGCGTGGACGAGCGCCTGTCCGAGCGAAGCGACCACATCGGGCGCGAGACCCGTCGCCTGCGCCGCACGCGCGAGGTCGACAGCGGGCACGTCCTGAACGTGGGCGGCGGCGCTGCCGGCGCCCTTCGACTGGGCGACCGTGTGCAGCAGATACGCGAGCAGCATGGCTTCACTGCCCGGCTTCACAGCCAGGCGATGATCGGCGCGGAAACCGGACATGGAGGCGTGGGGCTCGGCGTGATACCAGGTCACGCGCTCGCCACCGCCGCGCTTCTTCGAGAGCGACACCGAGAATTCAACCGGATTGGCGAACGTTTCCAGCACGTCGGCGCCGATCGTGATGATCAGGTCGGCGCGCTCGGGATGCAGAAGCGGGACCACGGCGCGATCAAAGAGCGAGCGGTTCGCCTCGCGAATCGCGGCGTTCGAAAAGAGCTCGTATTCGGGAAGGCGCTCGACACCGGTGCGCGACGCAAAGTCGTCCATGAGAGCCGAGAGCGAACCGGTGGTGCGCTTCGAGAGGAGCACGTTGGTGCCGCTGCCATGCATGCCATCGGCGGCGCGCTTGAGCGCGTCGGCCCACGTGGCGGGCACGAGCTTGCCGGCCGGATCCTTCACCATGGGCTGGCGCAGACGGTCGACGTGATACAGACGCGAGAGCGACGCCTGGCCGCGCAGGCACAGGGCACCATCGTTGATGGGGTGCCCCGCGTTGCCGTCCACCTTGACTGGACGCTGGTCACGAATGCGCGCGGTCATGCCGCAGTGCGCGGGGCACTCGGTGCACGACGTGTGCACATACGTGGCCTGCCCGGGCAGAATGCCGTCGTCGGGCGGCACGAGATACGGGATCAGTTTTTCCGACTTGCGCGTGAGGTCGCAGCCCGCCAGCAGCGAGGCACCCGACGCCAGCGTCAGCAGTCCCAGAAATTCTCGCCTGTCCATCGTGTGCTGCCTTTCCCTACATGTGACAGATCACGCAATCCGTCGGAGCGTGATTCGCCTCGTGACATGACACGCAGAAGCCCATCTTCATCGACTTCACCTGGCGCACCTGCGGCATTGCCGCCAGCTGGCCGTGACAGTGTTCACACTGCACGCCCGCCGCGATGTGGCGCTTGTGGGTGAAGTACACGTGGTTGCGGATACGGATGCGGTGCACGCGATTCCATGGCACCGGCTCCTTGTCGTTCCAGTACTTGGTGAGCTTCTGGATCTCGGGCCTGTCGGTCTTGACCGCCTGGTGGCAGCTCATGCACTTCTCCACCGAGGGCACGCCCGCGAAGGGCGACTTGTCCGCCGTCTCGTGGCAGAACACGCACTCGAGATTCAGTTTACCGACGTGGATCTGGTGGCTGTAGTTGATGGGCTGCACGGGCGGCTTGCGCATCGTGTGCCAGCGGAACCCCAGCGCCAGGATCAGCACCATGAAGAGCGCGAAGTACCCAAAGACCGCGGTATCGAGGATGCGTTTGATCAATGTCCCGCTCCTTCCGCCCTGGTGCTGTCGGCTCCTGCCGGCGCCGCGCCACCCGTTGCTTCCTTGTAATGAGAGAGTTCGTATTCGGCGACGGCGGCAGCCTGGGCCGGCGTCAGCCCGGGATTGGGCATGGGCGGATACGCGGGATCCTTCTTGGTCGGATTCAGGATGTACGCGACCAGCGATTCCTTGGTGTAGTTCCCCAGCTTCGTCGCCAGCGGCGGACCCACCAGCTTCTCGTTGAAGCGGTGGCACTGCATGCACACCTTGTTGAAGGTCTCTTCACCCACGCTCGACCCCGACTGCTCGGCGATGGCCGCTTCGATCTCCGCCGCACGCTCCGCCTTCTTCTTTTCCGACTGCGCCTCGAGCAGAACCGCATGCTCCTTGTTGGCGTTCGCCATCGCGCGCACGTCAAAACTCGCGGACAGCACGAAGACAAGCAGGAACATCACGAAGGTCGCCGAGACGTGTCGCGCCGCGCCCGCGCGCAGCGAGGAGATCAACATGAACGCGATCAACATGCATACAAAAACGATTCCGGTCGCCATCAAATACGTCGTGGTGTCGAAGACGATGTCGGGCGAAGTGAACACGTAGAGCAAATCGAAGAGCGGAAGCGCGAAACAGAACGCCAGCGCGATGCCGCTCGCAAACTTGCGCACGAACGCGGCGTAAGCCGGGTCTCCCGACGTGCTCCGGTCCGACCACCTGAACATGAAGAACAGAATGGCGGCGCCGGTGATACCGAACGCAGCGTGCAGGAAGAACAGGAACTTGTAGATCACGTTCCAGTTGAGCAGGAGGATCGCCAGGTTCTTGAGACGGAACCACTTTTCGGGATCCTGCAGGCGGATGACCGAGCTCAGGAGCACAAAGTACGAGCCGATCAGGACGAGCAGGCCCAGCGTTCCCAGCCCCATGTGCTGGTTGTAGTTGTTCTTCCGCCCGCTGAACGTGGAGCGATAGAAGCGCAGGATCACCAGGCCGAGCACGACGCCCGGAATCGGCAGCACAATGTAGCCGATGGGCGCCAGCGGCACCGAGTCGAACCAGATCCCGTACAGAATGGGAAGCGCCAGGAGTGGCAGCACGCCCAGCACCAGCATCGTGAGCGTGTTGCCCAGGAACGTGCGCAGCACGTCGTCGGCCAGGCGCGCGAAGTGCGGATTGGGAATCTCGTGGTCCGAGAATGTCAGCCACAACGCCAGCGCGGTCGACCCGATCACCATGGCGATGTAGGGCAGGTGGATCGTGTAGGTCACGATCGCGAGAAACTCGAGCAGCTTCAGGTGCTGCCCGCTCGGCGCGATGATGTGCTGGCTCAAGAAATCCATGAATCGCCTTTCCTAACCGACCAGACCGCTCAGCGACAAGAGCGAAATGACGAGCAGCGCGTACAGATTGATGTGATGGAACGCAAGCCTGTCGCCGTTCGTTCGCACCATCTGTGTGGCGTGCCACCCCAGCCACAACGACGAGATGATCAATCCGGCCTGCGTCCACACTGCGGACGACACGCCGAACAGCGGCATCGAAATGCAGGCCACCGCAGTCGCGATCATCCACACGTAGATGATGCGCGCGAACTGGGGCCGCGTGAACATGCGCGTCAATGTCGGCAGGCCGGCGCGCTCGTACTCTTCGCCGATGCGGAGGAGGAGCAACCAGAAGTGAGGCACCTGCCACACGAAAAAGAAAAATGCGACCGCGATGATGCGCGGATCGGCGGTCGCGCCGCCGGCCGTGACCCAGCCGATGACGGGCGGAATGGCACCCACGACTCCGCCGGGAATGGCGGCGAAAGCGGACACGCGTTTGAGCGGTGTGTACACGCCGTTGTACCAGAGAATGGTGACCAGCCCGAGCAACATCGCGGTGGTATTGACCGCGAGCAGAGCCGAGCCGGCCGCGATCAGCGCGAGCGCCACCAGAGCCGCCTCACGCGCGCGGATGCGCCCCGACGGAATGGGACGGCGCTGGGTGCGTTTCATGAGTGCGTCGATGTCGCCTTCCTGCGCCTGGTTGAGCGCGCCGGCGCCGCACGCCAGCAGGAACACGCCGGCCAGCATCGGAAGCATCGCGGGCGCAACCCCGCGCCACGCGAGCATGAAGCCCGTCGCCGCGGAAAGCGTGGACAGGCACGCGATGCGCACTTTGGACAGCTCGACAAGGATGCGGAGGGCGTGCTTCATGTTTACTTGAGCGACTTGATGTAGGCGGTGAGCGCCTTGATCTCACCTTCGGAAACCAACCCCTGCTGCGACGGCATGAGCGGCTGGTATCCCTTCACGATGTCGGCGGTGGGCTCGAGCATCGACTTCTTGATGTAGGCATCGTCGACGGTGATTTCCTTTTCGGCGCCGCCCTCCAGCACGGTCTGCTTCGAACCATAGAGGCCCTTGTACGATGGGCCGATGAGCTTGCTACCGTCCGCGCTGTGACACGCGATGCAGCCCTTGGAGGTGGCGAGCTGTTTGCCCATGACCGCCAGGCTGCCTTCGTCGGCGCCGCCCCCGGACTCGGTGGCCTTCTTGAGCGCCGCCACCTTTTCCCCTTCGGACTTGAGCCAGGCGTCGAAATCTGCCTCGGAGAGCACGTGCACCTTGGAGAGCATGTGCGAGTGATTCAGACCGCAGTACTCGGCGCAGAAGATGTCGTAATCGCCGACCTGACGGGCTTCGAACCAGAGAAAGAGACCCTGCACGCCGGGTACGGCGTCCTGCTTCACCTTGAAAGCGGGAATGTAGAAACTGTGAATGACATCCTGCGAGGTGAGGTCACAACGCACCGCCTTGTTCACGGGCACGTAGAGCTCGGCCACCTGGACGCCGTTCTCGTACTCCATGTTCCACGACCACATGCGGCCGGTGACGTGCACCTTCATCGCGTCTTTGGGCGGCGTCTTCATGACCTTGTAGCCTTCCCAGCCGTACCAGAAGAACGCAAAGGCGAGAATGGTGGGAATGATCGTCCACACCACTTCCAGCGCCTGGTGACCGTGAATGTCCTCGCCCACCGGGCTGCGCCGGCGGTGGTACTTGAACGTGAAGTACAGCATCACCACGGTGATGGCGATGAGCAGGAACATGCATATCGCCGAGATGAAAAGGATCGGGCCGTTGACGAGGTCGGCAATATTGGAAAGGCGACTCAGATGCATGTGTCTACCTGAACAGAATATCGGTGAAGGTCAGCCCGAGCATGATGGCCAGAAAAGAAATCATGACCACGATCAGGAGCCGCAGTCCCCGATCCTCGTACTTCATGTGCATGAACAGATACACCACGGTGGAAGCCTTGATGGTGGCGATGATGAGCGCCACCAGCACGCTGGTGCTGCCCAGGTGCAGTCCTGCGGCGGTGACCGTGATTGCGGTGAGGAACACCAGCGCGAACCACGTCATGAAATACGTGCCGTAGCCTACGGGCTCGTGCGCATGCGTTTCTTCGTGATGGTCGTGACTCATGTCTTCCTCCGCGTGCCTATGTAATCAGGTAGAAGAGCGGGAACAGGAAAATCCAGATGATGTCGACAATGTGCCAGTACAGGCCGGAGTTCTCGAGGAGATTGAAGTCCTCCACTTTGAATCGGGTCTTCACCGGCCAGTACTTGGTCTTCACATCGATACGTTCGATGCTGCCGTCGATCTGTTCACCCTTCCAGAGAACGTTGCCGGCGGCGTCCAGGACGGCGAGATTCCCGCCGTCGGCTTGCTGCAACCCGTGTCCGGCCACGAACGAAATCTTCGCGTTGGGCTGCTTCATCACGCGCAGAAACATCACGGTGAGCAGCACGACGCCGACAAGCACGTGAATACCGTGCACGCCCGCCATCGTGAAATAGAGGCCGAAGAAGAGAATCTCGCCCTTCGGAAATGCAGCGAGGTGCGGCGAGCCGGGATAGATGCCGTGTTGTATCTTGGCGCCCCACTCGAAGTACTTGATCACCAGGAACGCGCAGGCGCACAGAATGGTCACAGCCAGCATCCACAACGCCAGTTTGCGGTTGCCATGGTGCGTTCCCGCAATCGCGAGCGCCATGGTGAGTGACGATGTCAGCAGTATGAGCGTGTTGATGGTGCCGAGCAGCGTATTGAGCTCTTCTGCCGCGACGTGAAAATCCGTCGCATACTTCGTGCGGTACATCGCATAGAGCAGGAACATACCGCCGAACAGGATCACTTCCGTGATCAGGAACAGCCAGATTCCAAACTTGGAGCCGCGATAATCCTTGTGGACGTGAAGCTGCACGTCCGCGTGCCCGTGGGCGCTCACGTGTGCCTGGGTGCTCATTTGTGCTCCACCGAGGGTTCGAGGTCATAGGGGCCGCGGTTGACGACCGGAACGTCGCGGAAGTTCTCGAGCGGCGGCGGGGATGGAATCGTCCATTCCAGCGTGCGACCGCCACCCCACGGATTGGGATCCGTGCACACCTTGCCGGTCTTGATGGAACGCAGCAGGTTCCAGATCATCAGAATGATGCCGCTGATCATGATCCACGATCCGACCGTCGACACCTGGTGCCAGAAGGTGTACTGCGGCAGGTAGTCGTAGTAACGGCGCGGCATGCCCTCCCAGCCCAGGATGAACATGGGGCCGTAGAGCACGTTGAAGCCGACGGTCACGAGGAACCACGCGATCTTCGACGGCACCTGGTGGTACATGCGCCCGAAGATCTTGGGAAACCAGTGATGCAGTCCCGCGAACAGAGCGAAACCGAGCCCACCAAAGAGAATGTAGTGGAAGTGCGCGACAATGAAGTAGGTGTCGTGCACGTGCACATCGACGGCCAGCACGCCGATCATCATGCCCGAGAACCCGCCCACCATGAAGATGAAGATGAAGGCGAGCGCGTAGAGCATCGGGGTTTCGAGCTGGATCGAACCCTTGTACAGCGTTCCCACCCAGTTGAACACCTTCACCGCGCTCGGAATGGCGACGATCATGGTGAGCAGCGAGAAGACGAAGTTGGCCACCAGGCTGTTTCCGCTCACGAACATGTGGTGCGCCCACACGATCGAACCGAAGAGCGCAATGGCGATCGACGACATTGCGATGAAGCTGTAGCCGAATATGGTGCGCCGCGCGTGCACGGAAATGATGTCCGAGATGGCACCAAGGCCGGGCAGAATCATGATGTAGACGGCCGGGTGGGAATAGATCCAGAACAGGTGCTGGTAGAGAATCGGGTCGCCGCC
>CAZULB010000089.1:0-12700 GCA_964621155.1 uncultured bacterium
TCCGACCGGCAGCGGCAAGTCGACCACGCTGGCCGCGATGATGCAGACCATCAATCAGAGCCTGAACAACTCCATCATCACCATCGAGGATCCCATCGAGTTCCTCCACCGCGATGACAAGAGCATCGTGAACCAGCGCGAGGTGGGCAGCGACACCGCTTCGTTCAACGAAGCCCTGCGCCACATTCTGCGCCAGGATCCCAACTGCATCATGATCGGTGAGATTCGCGACGCCGAGACAATGGAAATCGCGCTCAAGGCCGCCGACACCGGGCACCTCGTGCTCTCCACCCTGCACACGGTGGACGCGCCGCAGACCATCAACCGTATCATTTCGTTCTTTCCACCCCATCACCACCAGGAGATCCGTTACCTCCTCGCGTCCACGCTCCAGGCCGTCATCTCGCAGCGTCTCGTGCGGCGGGCCGACGGTTCCGGCCGCGTGCCCGCGGTCGAAGTGCTGGTCTCGACCGGCACCGTGCGCGAGTGCATCGTGAACCCGGACAAGACACCGCTGTTGCACCAGGCGATGCGCGAGGGCGTCACCACGCATCAGATGCAGACCTTCGACCAGGCGCTGATGAAGCTCTACCAGGACGGCATCATCACGCTCGACGACGCGCTGCGCGCCAGCTCCAAGCCGCACGAACTGACCCTGCGCCTGAAGGGCATTCAGGCCACCAGCGACCAGTCGTGGAAGGGCTTCGAGGGGCAACCGGGGGCCGAGGAGCCCGCCGCGACGGGCAAATTCTAGCTTTTACGGCGCTCCGGGGCCTGTGGTAGCTTAGGCCCCATGTTCAAAAAAATTCTCGTCGCAAACCGGGGCGAGATCGCACTTCGCATCATGCGCGCGTGCCACGAAATGGGCATCCAGACCGTGGCCGTGCACAGTGAGGCGGACACCGAATCGCTGCACGTGCGCTTCGCCAACGAGGCGGTGTGCATCGGCCCCAACACCCCCGGTGAAAGCTACCTCAACTTCAATCGGATCATTTCCGCCGCCGAAATCACGAGCGCGGAGGCGATACATCCCGGCTACGGTTTTCTCTCCGAGCGGGCTGAATTTGCCGAAGCGGTGACGTCGTGCGGCATCGCGTGGATCGGCCCGTCCACCGACGCCATCGAGCGGATGGGGAACAAGTCGGTGGCCAAGGACATGATGAAGGCCGCCGGCGTGCCCGTGATTCCGGGCTCTGACGGCCCGGTTTCGGACGAGTCGGTGGCCATCGCGGTGGCGGAGGAGATCGGCTTCCCGGTCATCATCAAGGCGGCTTCCGGGGGCGGCGGGCGCGGCATGCGCGTGGCGCGCGACCGCGAGGATCTTGCCAACGCGCTTCTCATCGCGCGCGCCGAGGCCGAGACCGCCTTCGGCGATCCCTCGGTTTACATCGAGAAATATTTGCCCACTCCCCGTCACGTGGAAGTGCAGCTGCTGGGCGACTCGTACGGCACCGTGGTGCATCTGGGCGAGCGCGAGTGCTCCATCCAGCGTCGCCACCAGAAGCTCATCGAAGAATCGCCCTGCGTGGCGCTCAAGCCCGCCGTGCGCGAGAAACTCCTGACCACGGCGGTACAGGGCGCGCAGGCGATGAACTACACGTCGGCCGGCACCATGGAATTCCTGGTGCAGGGCGACGAGTTCTATTTCATGGAGATGAACACGCGCATCCAGGTCGAGCATCCGGTGACGGAGATGGTGACCGGGCGCGACCTCATCAAGGAAATGATCGCGGTGGCGGCGGGGCAGCCGTTGTCGTTCGCGCAGAAGGACGTGCGTTTCAACGGGCACGCCATCGAGTGCCGCATCAATGCCGAGGATCCCGAGCGTGACTTCGCGCCTTCGCCGGGAAAAGTCGGCTTTCTGCACATGCCGGGCGGTATGGGCGTGCGCGTCGATTCGCACGTGTATCAGGGGTACACCATCTCTCCATATTATGACTCGATGATCGCGAAGGTGATTTGCCACGGACTGGATCGCGACGAAGCGGTTCGTCGCATGATCCGTGCTCTCGAGGAGTGCGTGGTGGACGGCATCCACAGCACCATCGAGTTCCAGCGCGCCATTCTGATGGAAGCGACCTTCCAGCGCGCCGAGCTCAGCACCAAGTTCCTCGAGGGCTATCAGTGGGACGGAGAAACGCTGACGCTTGGCGGCGCCCTGGCGGCCAAATAGTGCCTTTATCTTGTTTCGTCGCGCGGTAAGGCCGCGCGAGCTCAGAACCCGGCGGATATGACGTGAGCGATCGCGCGCGACTTTTTCTGACGATTACGTTCCTGGCGGTGGGCGCATTCATCGCCGCCGGCCTCGCGACCGCGCATGGCTACGACTGGCCCTTTGATCGCGGCGCGTCGGTGCGCGCTGTCACCAACCGCACCGGGCCCTTCGGTTCTTTGCTCTCCTGGATTGCCGTTCTAACGTTCGGCCGCGTGTTTTCGTGGCTTATCCCCATCACGCTGATCTCGCTCGGTGTCGCGGTGGCGCGCGATGCGGAGACACCGGTGCGGCGCCTGGCCCTGAAGGCAGTGGCGGCGGCCGTGATGCTCAACGCCTTCTTCGCCATTGTTCCACCCACGCGCGACGTCGTCGCGCTGCACGGCGCGCCCGGCGACTGGGTGGCGGCGGGGCTGCGTGGTGTGTTCGGCGAAGTAGGCACCGCGATTGTGCTGGTGGCGGGCGTCCTGCTCATCGCTCTGGGCGAGGCGCATCGCGCCCGGTGGCTGGGTTCGCTGGCGCGCGCTGCCGCGGAGCGGGCGGCCAACATGTTGCGCGCGTTGGGAAGCGATCTCGCGCGCCGTCGCGCGCTCGCGGCCGACTACATGAAGAGCGCCATCGAACGGTCGAAAAAGCCCGAGACGGTGACGGCGGAGGAAGCCGACGCCCCCGTTGCCCGAGCGGCGAGCGCCGCCGACTGGGAGTCCCCGACCGAGATCGTGACGCGCAAACGGCGTGAACCCGAACTCAACATGGTCAACGCGCCGGCGAAGGCAGAGCCGAAGGCGCGCCTCAAGAAGGCCGGCGAAGCCGGAAAGGGCAAGCCCATCACCGACGCGTCGCTGCCGCCCCTTTCGATCCTTGCGACGCCCAAGGACGCAGGACCCACCTTCTCGCGCGAGGACCTGAAGAACTGGACCGCGGTTCTGGAGGAAAAGCTCACGCAGTTCGGAGTGGAGGGAAAAGTCACGTCGGTGCACCACGGCCCCGTGGTCACCACGTTCGAGTTCGAGCCCGCGCCCGGTGTCCGCATCAAGGACATCGTGAGCCGTGCCGACGATCTCTCGCTGGCCATGCGCGCGCGCAGCCTGCGCATGATTGCGCCCATCCCGGGGCGCGCCGCGGTCGGAATCGAAATTCCCAATCCCACCGGACGCACCGTCTATCTGCAGGAAGTTCTGAGCGAATTGACGGAACAACAGCGTTTGAAGGGTGTGATGATCGGCCTTGGCGTCGACGTGGTGGGCAAGCCCTTCCTCATGAATCTGTGCGAGGCGCCGCACCTGTTGATCGCGGGAACCACGGGCTCCGGAAAGAGCGTCTGTCTCAACACCATTCTCACCAGTATTCTGCTGCACTACCGCCCGTCCGACGTGCAACTGCTGCTGGTCGACCCGAAGATGGTGGAGATGTCGCAGTACAACGGCATTCCGCACCTCCTCCATCCTGTCATCACCGATCCCAAGGAAGCTGCGCGTGTGCTCGAGTACCTGGTGGGTGAGATGGGACGGCGCAACGATCTCTTCCGCCGTCACGGCGTGCGCAACATCGACAGCTACAACGCGAAGATCGGCATGATGAAGTCCGACGAGACCACGGCGGAACGTCTTTCGTACATCGTGGTGGTGGTCGACGAACTGGGCGATCTCGCGCTCGCCAAGGGTGTCGATATCGAGACCCTGCTCACGCGCCTGGCGCAGATGGCGCGCGCGGCCGGCATCCACATGGTACTGGCGACACAGCGGCCGTCCGTCGACGTGATCGTGGGCAAGACCAAGGCGAATTTCCCCACGCGCATCGCGTTTCGCGTGGCCACCAAGGTGGATTCGCGCACCATTCTGGACACCATTGGCGCCGACAAATTGCTCGGTAAAGGTGATATGCTCTATCTCGATTCGCACCACCCGCAGCCGGTGCGCCTGCACGGCGCCTGGGTGTCGGAGCCGGAGATCGAGCAGATCATCGAGCACTGGAAGTCGTACCGCTTCGAAGCGTCGTCTCTCAACCTTTCCGACGGACGCGCCGGCTCGGGTGAAGTCGATTCCGATCTGGATCCTCTTTTCGACGACGCGCGCGGTGTCGTGGTGCAGTTCAAACAGGGTTCAACGTCGTTGCTCCAGCGCAAGCTTCATATCGGTTACTCGCGTGCCGCCCGTCTGCTCGACCAGCTCGAGCAGCAGGGCATCGTGGGGCCGCCGGATGGATCGAAGCCGCGCGAGGTTTACCAGACCCAGGCTCCCGAATAGCTCTCCGTATTACCTGCATGAAAGCTTACATCGTCACGCTCGGGTGTCCGAAGAACCTCGTCGACAGCGAAGCCACTGCTTCGGTGCTGCGGCGCAGCGGCTGCGAGGTCACCGGCGACCCTGCGTCCGCCGACGTGCTGCTGGTGGGCGCGTGCTCGTTCCTGGATTCGTCATGGCGCGAGACCGTTGAAGAGACGCGCAAGCTCTCGCGTTACAAGCGCGGCGCGAAGAAGAAGCGCCTGGTGCTGATGGGATGTCTCCCGCGGCACCGCGCCGACAACCTCGAAGCCGACCTGCCGTGGGTCGATCATTTTCTGCCGACGGGCGCGCATGCGCGCCTGGCCGAAATGATGGCGGCGTGGGAAAGCGACGCGCCGCTCGCGCGCACGCTTGCGCTCGGTGATGCCGACCGCTTCGCGGAGTTCGAGTCGCGCGAACTTCTCACGGCTTCGCACACGGCCTACGTCAAGGTGGCTGAGGGTTGCAATCGCAAGTGCACCTTCTGCGCCATCCCGTTGATTCGCGGGCGTCAGGTGTCGCGCGGAGCGGATTCCATCGTACGCGAAGTCGACAATCTGGTGGCACGCGGCGTCAAGGAAGTCACGCTGCTGGCGCAGGACATCGTGTCGTACCGGGACGGTGCCACGCGCTTTCCCGACCTGGTGAACCGCATTGCCGCCACCGGCGTCGAGTGGGTGCGCATCTTCTATGTGCACCCGGCCGGGTTGGAACTGCGCCACATCGAGCCGCTGTTTGCGCACTCCTCCGTCGTGCGCTACCTCGAGATGCCCGTACAGCATTCGTCGACACGCATTCTCGAACGCATGCAGCGCTCCTACGACCGTCCCCACGTGGAAAAACTGCTGGCGTCGGTGCGCGGCGCATTTCCCGACGTGGTCATCCGCTCCGAAGTGATCGTCGGATTTCCGGGCGAAACCGACGCCGAGTACGACGAGCTCAAGGACTTCCTGCGGGAATTCGCGTTTGATTCTTTGGGGGTGTTTCCGTATTCTCCGGAACCGGGCACGCGGGCCCCTGAGTTGGACGGGCAATTACAACCAGAATTGATTCGTGAGCGAGCCGCGGAGCTTTCCGAGTTACAGGAAGCACTGTCGTTCGCGGCCCGTGCCAGATTCCAGGGGGCCACCCTGCGCGTGCTCGTCGACCGCGAGTTGGAAGAAGCGGACGAATCCGGGGCCGGCCACGCCGGCCGTTTCTACGGACAGGCCCCTGACATCGACGGAGAGGTGTTCGTCACCGGTGACACGCGTCCCGGCGAATTCGCCGACGTGCGTGTGACCGAAACCGACGTGTTCGATTTGTGCGGCGAGGTAATCCCTGTCCTCGACGCGAAGGAGCAGTAACGTGCGCCGTTCGACAAACCAGGCCTGGTGGAGTGACCTTGTCAAGACGGGGATCGTGTGCGCCGCGCTGGCGGCGACGGTGAGTGCGGCGGGTGTGAGTGCGGCGGAAAAAACCGCGAGCAACATCGACCTCATGCAGAACCTGACCGCGGAAGTGATCAAGGAGTTGCACGGAAAGTTTGCGTCGTCCTTGAACGGTCGCGCGGTGCAGCTCAAACCGGCCAGCAGCAGCGAGGATTACTATTTTGTCACCAACGTGCTGCGTGAGGAGCTGACGAAGCTCGGCATTACCGTGCTCGAGCCCGCGCAGCCGCTGTCCGCACCCATGACTCCGATGCCCGCGCAGCCGGCCCCGACCGCTGGAGCCGCCGGGGCGGGAGCCGCGGGCGGGGCGCAGACCACGCAGCCGTCGTCGACCGCGTGGTCCGGCACGCATACCCAGGCACAGGCGCCGCCCGACACCGCGCTTGCCTCGCGGTCGAGCGCGTCCGAGAAGTATGTCCTCACCTACCAGAACGTGGTCTTCGAGGTGAAGTACGTCGATTCACACCGCTCGTTCGTGGTGGGCGGCAAGCGCGTCGAGCGCCACGCCACCGTGCGCATGGTGGCGACACTCACGGATCCCGCTGACGGCCATGTGGTGTGGGTAGGGGAGGCGGCTCGAGGCAACGACGACGAGATCGACTACGGTCACGCGTTGCAGATCGAGCAGGGCGCCTACGCGTTCAGCAAGCCCGTGGTTCCTTCGGCCGGTTGGGGCAAGTTCGTGGAGCCGGTCTTCGTCACCGGCATCATCGTCGGCCTGATCTACCTGTTTTTCTCCAACCAGAGTGACTGACGCCATCGGAGGTGCGGCCGTGCGGCGTTGCCTCGCGATTCTACTGCTCGGCGCCCTGGGCTGCGGATCTCGCGGCCCGGTGGCCGACATCCGTCATGCCTATGAGAAGGGTGACTACAGCGAAGCGGTGACGCTCGCCCGCCACGCCATCCGAAGCGGCAAGGTCCCCGCCGACGTTCACTATTATTATGGAATGGCGCTCATCGCGCGGGGCCGCGACTCCGAGGGATTTGCCGAGGTCGACACCGCCGTTGCTGCCAACCCGGGCCTGAAACCGGGGGCCGCGGAAGCGCTGCGCGACTTCAGCGCGCGCGAAGGCGTGGGGCGTGACGAACGCGCGCGACGCCTGCGCAAGGCGCACGAGCTCGACGCGAACATCGACCTCGAGCGCCAGCGCTTTGCCGTGGCGGAGACGTATTTCCAGGACCGCGATTTCGAACGCGCTGCCGCGCTCTACGAGGAAGCCGTGACGAAGTATTCCGACGCGCCCGAATGCGAGCGCGCCTACGCCCGCCTCTCGGAGTGTTATCGCGCGCTCGGGGACGAGGAAAAAGCGCGTGGCGCGATGGAAACGCTGGTGAAGCGATATCCGCGCGGCGGTGCCGGCCAGGGTGCCGCGGCCAATTTGAATGAAATGATCTACCAGGACGCGCAGCGGCATCTGGACGCCGGCGAATTCGACGAAGCCATCACCTCCGGCCAGGACGTGGTGGCGAAAGCCGACAATCGCTCGCTGCAGCAGAAGGCGCGCTTTCTGCTGGGTCAGGCCTACGAGGGCAAGGGCGACCGCGCCGCAGCCTACGAAGCCTACCGCGAAGTGATCCGCAACGATCGCGGCGACTCCGGCCAGATTGTCGAACGTGCGCGTCGTCGCATCGAAGCGCTGCAGGAGGCCGGGCTCAAGTGAGGCGCTGGCTGATCTGGGGGGTGCTCGGGCTCTTCTTGAGCTCGTGCGCTGGCGGCGTGTCGAAGGTTCCGGCTACGCCGGAAGCGGTGCTCAAGCGCGCCGACGAATACTTCAACAAGGGCAAGCATATGCAGGCCGTTGCCCTGTACCAGAAGTTTCTCGAGAGCTACGTCGGCCATGAGCGCGCGGATTACGCGCAGTACAAGCTGGCGGAGAGCTACCTGCAGGGAGAGCAGTACGAGGTGGCCGCGGTTGAGTACCAGCTGTTGATCACCAACTACGGCTACAGCGAATGGGTGGACGACGCGATTTTTCAGACCGGCGTGTGTTACTGGAAGCAGGCCGCGCGCGCGGAACGCGACCAGCAGAAGGCGCTGGATGCGCTTTCCCGTTTCAGCCAGTTTCTTACCACGTATCCGGACAACCCCCGCGCGCCGGCGGCAAAGGAGTTCGTGCGCCAGATCAACGAGCGCCTCGCGCTCAAGTCCCTGGAGTCGGCACGCGGGTACTACCGCCGCAAGGAACCCAAAGCGGCGCTCGTATACTGCGACAAGGTCATAAACAACTATCCCGACAACAAGTACTGGGAAGAGGCGATGTTTCTGAAGGGCATCATTCTCATCGACCGCGCGCAGGATCAGGAAGCGATCGAACAGTTCACGCGCCTGATCGAGGCCACCAAGAATCCGGCCATGAAACGCGACGCCGAAGCCCAGATCAAGAAGGTGCGCGCGCAGTCACCGCCGCCACCCGCGCCATCGCCGCCAACTCCACAGTCGTCGCAAGTACCATGATGGGTGACGAAGCGGTTCTGTGGTCGGGTGAGCGCATCGGCCTCCTCGGCGGCACGTTCGATCCGCCCCACACCGGTCACGTGAGCATGGCGCGCGAGGCGCGTCGTGTGCTCGCCCTCGATCGCGTGCTCTTTTCGGTGGCGCCGTACCCGCCCCACAAGCTTCACGAACCCACGTCGCCGCTCGACCACCGCGTGCGCATGGTGGAACTTGCCATCGAGCACGAGGACGGGCTGGCAATCACCCACATGGAGGCCGGGCACGAGACGTCGTACACGGTAGATTTTTTGCGCGCGTGCCGCATGCGCACCCGCGCCGACCTCTACTTCATCATGGGCGCCGACAGTCTCGCCGAGCTTGCTACCTGGAAGGAACCCGGCGAGATTCTGCAACTGGCGTCGTTGGTCGTGTTTCCGCGCGACGAGATTGCCCTCCACCTCGATGTGCCCGGGCCCGCGGCGCTGGTGATGTTCGGCGCGCCGCGTATCGATGTGTCGTCGACCGCGGTGCGCGCAAGCATCGCGTCCGGCCGCGACGTGAACGGCGCACTGCCGGCCGGTGTCGCCGCGTATGCGCGCGCGCATGGACTCTATCGCGCGGGGTAGTCTGTGGCTCTGTTTCTGATCGACGGTCACGCGCTGGCCTACCGCTCGTTTTTCGCGCTGGGGGGTGCGGGGTTGCGCAATTCCAAGGGCGAAGAGACGGGCGCCGTCTATGGCTTTCTCAACACGCTCTTCGCACTCGATCAGAAATACCATCCCGCGCACCTCGCGGTCGTGTTCGACAGCGAGGGAAAAACCTTCCGGCACGAAAAATTCGAACAGTACAAGGCGCAGCGCCCCGGCATGCCCGATGGGCTCAGCATGCAGGTGCCCGTCATTCTGCATGCGCTCGACATCATGGGTATCAGGCGCCTCAACGCGCCCGGCTTCGAAGCCGACGACGTGATCGCCACGCTGGTGCGGCGCTGGGGCGGGGAGCACGCCATCCGGATCGTCTCGGGCGACAAGGACCTGCTGCAGCTGGTGAGCGAACGCGTGCACGTGATCCGGCCGGGGAAAACCAGTGTGCTCGAACATGAGCTCGATCCCGCCGCTCTCGAAGCGCAGATGGGATTGCGCGCCGGCCAGATCGTCGACTACCTGGCACTGGTGGGCGACACCAGCGACAACGTGCCGGGCGTGCGCGGCATCGGCGAGAAAACCGCGCTCGAGCTCATGCAGCGCTTCCACACGCTCGACGCGATCTACGCGCGCGTGGATGAGATCGAGAAAGCCGGCGTCAAGAAACGGTTGCTCGAAGGGCGCGAGGCGGCATATCACTCGCGCGAGCTCGTGCAGTTGCGGGAAGACGCGCCGGTCGAGATTGCCTTCGACGCGCTCGCGTTGCCCGACTATCGCACTCCCGGGCTTGAGAGCCTGCTCGGCGATCTCGAATTCCGGAAACTGCGGGAACAACTGTTTCGCGCGCGCGAGCGCGCAGCGCCCGAGCCGCCGCGTATCGCGCCCCCGCCATTGGCGCCCCGGATTCCCCCGGCGTCGATTCCGGTGCACTACCACAGCGTGACCTCCGAGCAATCACTTCACGATCTTGCCTTGCGTATTGCCACGCTTCCTGAGATCGCCGTCGACACCGAAACCTCGGGCCTCGACCCGACGCTCGCCGTGCTCGCCGGTGTGGCCATCGCGGTGGCGCCGGGAGAGGCGTATTACATCCCCGTCACCAGCGACATCCACGACGACAATCCGGGTTTGTTTTCGGCGTCGCGCGCGCCGGGCCTGCCCCTGGAGGTGGTGCGCGACGCGCTTGCACCCGTATTCGCCGCCGCGACGCCGCAGAAGATCGGGCAGCACATCAAGTACGACGCCATCGTGCTGGAGCGGGCCGGCATGCCGCTGCAGGGCGTCGCCTTTGATACCATGCTGGCGTCGTACTGCCTTGACCCGGCCCGCCGCAGCCACGGGCTCGATGCGCTGGCCCTCGAGGTGTGCGCGCACACCATGATTCCGTTTGAAGCACTGTTCGACGCGCGCGCGCGCGTCAAGGACATCCGCCGCGTGCCGCTCGCGAAGGTCAGCGAGTACTCGTGTGAGGATGCCGACTACACGCTGCGCGTGAAGCAAGCGTTCGCGCCGCTGGTCGAGGCTTCCGAGGTGCGCCATCTGTTTCACGAAGTCGAAATGCCGCTCTCCGATGTGCTCGCGCGCATGGAGATGACGGGCGTCAAGGTGGACGTGGAATTCCTGGGCACGTTGTCGCGGCGCTACACCGAACGCATCGCGTCGCTGGAGGAATCGATCTATCGCGAAGCAGGTGGGCGCTTCAACATCGGCTCCACGCAGCAGCTGCGCGAAGTGCTGTTCGACAGGCTCAAGCTCGCACCGGCGCGGCGCACCAAGAGCGGGTTCTCCACCGACGCCGACGTGCTGGAAGGCTTGAGTGGGGAGCACCCGGTTGTGGCGCTTCTCCTTGAATGGCGCCAGCTCACCAAGCTCAAGAGCACATACGTGGATGCGCTGCCGCGCCTCGTCAATCCGGAGACCGGACGTGTGCACACGTCGTACAACCAGGCCGTGGCCACCACGGGGCGACTGTCGAGCTCGGAGCCCAACCTGCAGAACATCCCCATTCGCACCGCGGAAGGGCGCGAGATCCGGCGCGCGTTCGTGACCCGCGGCGAGGACTGGCTGCTTCTGGATGCGGACTACTCGCAGATCGAGCTTCGCATCCTGGCCCACCTTTCCGGTGACGAAGAACTCATCCGCGCCTTTCTCGAGGATGCCGACGTGCACAGACAAACCGCGGCCAAAGTCATGGGAGTTGCCCCCGAAGAGGTGACCGACGACATGCGCTCGCGCGCCAAAGTGGTGAACTTCGGCATCGTGTACGGAATGGGAGCGCGCGGGCTCGCGCAATCGCTCGACATTGAAACCGACGAAGCGCGCCGTTTCATCGACGACTATTTCCGTTCCTACCCGGGTGTGAAACGGTTCATCGACACGACCATCGCCGCGGCGCATCGTGACAAGTCGGTGACGACGCTCTCCGGCCGCATGCGCCGGCTGCCCGATATCGACAGCTCCAATCCGGGCGCCCGGGCCTTTTCCGAGCGTATCGCGGTCAACACGCCGGTCCAGGGCACCGCGGCGGATATAGTGAAGATCGCCATGGTGCGGGCAGACAGAGAGATCCGTTCGCGTGGTCTGGCCACGCGCATGATTCTCACCGTGCACGACGAGCTGCTATTCGACGTCCCGCGCGCCGAGCTGGAAGAAAGCACGGCGCTGGTGCGCGCGTGTATGGAAGGTGCGATGCAGCTGTGCGTGCCGCTCAAGGTCGAAACCGGTGCCGGTGCCAACTGGCTCGAGGCGCATTAGCATGCAAACCATCGGAATTGCCGGCGGATCAGGGACGGGGAAGTCCACCATTGCCGCCCATATCGCGCAGCGCTACCACGGCGTTCATATCGACGCTGACGTTGTCGCGCACAGCGTGCTCGAAGATGCGGCCGTGATGGGCGAGATCCGGCACGAGTTCGGCGCCGGTGTGATCGACGCCGACGGCCGGGTCAATCGCCGCCGTCTCGGTGTATATGTCTTCAGCGACCCCGGCCGGCGCTCCGCCCTCAACGCCATCGTGCATCCCGCCATCGTGGCCCGTTGCGCTGCCCTGGTGGAGAACGCGCGCGCCGACGGCGCCGCCGTGGCCGTGGTCGACGCGGCCCTGCTGCTGGAAGTCGACATGTTGATTCCGTTCGACTTCACGCTGGCGCTGACTTGCGACCCCGAGGTTCGGATGGCGCGGCTGCGCGGGCGCGGCGGGTGGTCGGAGGGCGAGCTGCGTTCACGTCTCGAGGCCCAGAGCGGGCTGGAAAAACACTTTTACAAAGCGGATGCAGTGGTCGATACTGGCCCGTCACTGCCCGAGGTCCTGGCTGCCGTCGACAGGCTGCTGGACGAACGCATCTCCCGGAGACAGGAATGAAAGCCGTACACGAAGTTCAAGACCATCTGGATTCCCTGATCGAACGCACCCGCAAGCTCAAGGAGTGTCTTTGACGCTCCCGTCCTGACCGCGCGTCTCGCCGAGCTGACGGCGCGCATGAACGATCCCGACTTCTGGTCCGACAAGAAAAAGTCCGATGAGGCGATGCGCGAAGCCAAGACGCTGCGCACGCGCCTGGATCCCGTGCAGAAACTGGATGCCCGTCTCAATGACGCGGCCGAGCTCCTGCGTCTGGCGCGCGAGGAAGACGACAACGAGGTTCTCACCGACGTGGCCGCCGAGCTCGATACGATCGACAAGGTGGTCGACGAGCAGGAGACGGCGACACTGCTCT
>CAZULB010000090.1:0-8329 GCA_964621155.1 uncultured bacterium
CAAGGTCGTGGACGGCGATCAGAGCGGCGTGTCGGAAGCGCGGCATCCGGAAGATCAAGAATGCCGGATATAACGCAGCGTAATGAGTCCAGTGGACCCCAGCAGCACGACGGCGAGCAGGATGTAGATGCCGGTGAGAGTGTAGGCATCACCGCGTGACACATTGATCAGCAGATTGGAAATATCGCGACCCAGCGCTGCAAAGCGATCTTCGGATGTCCACGCGAAGACTTCGCTGATCTGATGGCGGAAATGAAGTGCCAGCATCGCGGCCCATACGACGAGCATGGAGGACACACCGGCCGGGCTCATGAGGGTTCGGAACACCGCCAGCAACTTCGGATGAGACGCCGCGCCGACAGGCGCGGAAAATACGGGCAAGAAAGAGTCAACCGCAGGGATGTCGCTACGTCGAGAAACAAGCGCTCCTTCCAGCCGGGACGTCAGTTCGAAGGACTCTTGACACGTCGTGCACATCGCAATGTGCGCGCTCACTTCATCACGTTCGGCGCGGGAAATGCCGTCCGCATCGAACCAGGCCGCCATCAAGGCCTCGATACGTTCACAATTCTGGTTCAAATGTTCGCTCATGATTTGCGTTCGCCGGCCGAACCGCTGCGCCACGTGGGGCGCGACAGAATACGTTTCATCTCGATCTTACCACGATGCACGTAGGTTTTCACGGTGCCCACCGGCAGGCTCATGATCTCCGCAATCTCTTCGTACGATTTTTCCGCCATGTAGCGAAGCTCGATGGCGGTCCGGTACGTCTCATCCAGCTCGCTCAACGCTGCGCCAATCCATGCACGCTCGCTGCGCTCGTTCGCCACGGCATCGGGCGCATGGTGCTCGGCGGCCGGCAGCTCGACGGTTTCGACGTCGACCGTCTCCCAGCGCCGTTTCGAAGATATATCGAGGGCTTCGCGGCGCGCAATCTGGTAGAGCCACGTCGAAAAGCGCGCATCCCCGCGAAAACTGGCGAGACCCTGATAAGCCTTGAGATAAACCATCTGCATGACGTCCTGAACCTCGTCCCGGTCCCCCAGCACCGCCCGCACCGCCGCGTAGGCCATGGCGTGGTGGCGGCCGATCAGGTCGCGGAACGCCCGCTCGTCGTTGCGAAGGGCCCGCGCGACGAGCTCGAGATCTTCCGGGTTCGGCATCCGTGCCTGTCTCCGTTGATATGACCGCCCCACCCGGGCGGTGGTTTCAACAATTATTGCCCCATCCCCTGCCCGACCCACCCCGAAAAAAACTGAAACCGCCGGGACCGGACCCCGGTCGAAGGGAGTGAATCGGGCGATCAGGCCCGACCAGCATAGCAAAGCCAGTCGTGAAAGGAACCTGTCATGCCATTCTTCAGCTTCATCGACGCGGAAACCATCGCGTTGTCGATTCCCATCCTTGCCGTCTGCGGCGGCGTCCTGATTTCGATCACCGCCATCATCGTGAACGGCCGCAAGAAAGAGCAGGAGCATCGCGAGCGCCTGGTCGCGATGGAGAAAGGCCTTACGCCGCCGCCGCCGCCCGTTGAAGTGGAGCGGCCCAAGTATTCAAGCCGGCGTGCCAACGGCCTGGTGATGACGGGTATCGGGCTCGCACTCACCATCGCCATGTCGGTTGCCGACGGGCGCGAGGCGGGCGTGTGGGGACTGATTCCGTTCTTCATCGGTGTCGGCCTGCTGGTCGCGGGTGCCATCGACAAGCGCGAATACGATGAGCGCATGCGCAACGAGCGCAACAATCGCACCAATCAAACTTAACCTCCACCCGGTGGGCGCTGCGGCGGCGGGACTCGCTCTCTGAACGCCGCTTGCAGCGCCCGCTTCCCCAAAACCATGAGCATACTGAAAAAAGTCACCATCATTGTCCTGTTCCTCCTGCTGGTTCCCATTTCGGTGCTGCTCGCATACGCGTACAACCAGTCGCAACACGAAGACCGCGGCTGGGACATCGTGCTGCATGACATCACCTACCCGGAAAAACATCCGCGCGTTGTGATCGATCGCGCCCACTTCAACGCGCACACCGCCCGGGGCAAGTATCGTCCATTCGCCGAAATGCTGCGCATGGACGGTTGCGAAGTGAAAAACGGCACGCGCAAGTTCAGCGCGGAGTCGCTCAAGAAGACGGATCTGCTCGTGATCGTGAACGCGGCCGGCGCCGGACACCCACAGTTGATGGGCATCAACCTGCCGGTGCGAAAAAAAGGAAGTCGCAGCAACCCGGCCTTCTCCCAGAAAGAGATCGAGGCTGTCCGCACGTGGGTAGAGAACGGCGGTTCGTTGTTGCTCATCGCCGACCACTCGCCGTACGGCGCCGCGAGCGCGCCATTGGCCGAAGCGTTCGGCGTGCACATGCACAAGGGTTTCACCGAGATTCCGGACGAGAAGTCGGATCCGATGGAGTTCTCGCTCGCCAACCGGCGGCTTCCCGATCACCCGATCGTGACCGGCGCCGATTCCACCCAGCACGTGGGTCTCGTGTATACCTTCACCGGGCAGTCACTCGACGGACCTTCCAATGCCACCGTACTTCTGTCGCTACCGGAGAACGCCATCGAGTATGTGCCGCCTCCGGGTGAACAAGAGGGCCGGATCGAGATGAAGGAAGAAGAGGCGGGCAACGCGCAGGGACTCGCCTTCGACTACGGCAAGGGCCGTGTGGTCATCCTGGGCGAGGCCGCGATGCTGACCGCGCAGGTCTACAAGCACGACCACTTCGGAATGAACACGCCCGGCTGCGACAACCAGCGCTTCGCGCTGAACGTCGTGCACTGGTTGATGCGAACGATCTGAACGCGGCACGCTTACCGACGTTCTCGCAAGAAGGCGAGGATCGCGCTCTGGGCCGGGGTCGCCAGCAGAAGATCACCGTGGCCGGCGCCTTCAACGACTGCGTGCATGTGTTGCGGCAATCCTGGCGTCAGGTCGGCAACATTGGCGGCCGGGGTTCGACAGTCGAGTGTTCCCGTGACGAACAGGACGGGTGTCTGCGCACGCGGTGCCGCGCGGAACTCGTCGCCCAGATCCGGACAACCCACGGCATCACAAACATCCGGCGTCGGAAAATCGATGGTATCGCCCAGCAGCGTCTCCTTCGCCTCCCGTTCGATGAGCGCGCGGCGCGCGGCGCTGGAACCCGATGCACAATCGAAGGCGTAGCGCACGATACCGTGAAGCATTTCGTGGCGCAGCGTTTCCAACGCACCCCGCAGCAGACGATCCTCTCCCATGACGAGAAAATCCCCGCGCTCCATGCGGGCCAACCACTCGGGCAGTTTTGGCATCGCGCGCGTATCCGCCACCAGCTCCGACATGACCCATTGCATGTCAAAACGACCCACGGCAGGACTATCCGTATGTCCGAAGATGAGCGGCGTTTCTCGCTCCGCACGATCGAGTACGTGCATCAGCATCCCCGACAGGTCCGTCGCCGTGCGCCGTGACAAATACTCGATGTGATCTTGAATTGCGCGCGGACGCTTGAGCGTGTGATCGGGTCCTTCGGGCGCCGCGAGTACCGCACGCGCAACCACATCTTCGTGTCGCTTGATGACCGCCATTGCGAGATGGCTCCCGTAACTCCATCCCAGCAGTGCGGCACGCGCGTCATTGCCGTGGAGCTCGCGTACCAGCATGGCGACGTCGTCGGCGCTTTCCCTGGTATTGAGCGCATCAAGTGGAATCCCGCGCGCGGACAACTCCTCGATACCGCGACCAATCGTGGCGCGGATCTCGTCCAGATATTCTGCGCGCGAGGGAGCGGTGAGCGGGCGGAACCGGGACGATGGCTTCCGCGATACCATCCCATCCGCCACACAGGCACGCTGGTCGAGCAGGATGACGTCGCCACACGCGCGCAGCGCGTCGAACATCGGAAAGAGGCGGCCCTGGGCAGAGCGGATGCCCGACAGGCCGGGACCGCCGGTAAGGAAGACGAGCGGCATGCCACCCGGGGCCCCCGCCAGCCTGACAAACGGCAACTCCAGCACGGCGCCGTCGGGCTGGGAATGGCGCACGGGAACGCGCAGCGCGCCCTTTTCCGCAGCGGTATCGCGGAAGGTAAACGGGGCCAGGGATACGCGAGTTGAACGGGGTTGCATGGAATGGGTGCCGCGCTTGTCACCGACGTGCACGGAGCCGTATTGTATGGCTTTCCGTTCCGGCCGCCAAACGCGAAGACCTGCGCCCGACAGGAGCCCTTCATGGAAGACATGCACGTCGACACCAAACTTGTTCATGCCGGTGAGCCCGACCCGCGCCATCACGGGGCCGTCGTGCTCCCGATTTTCCAGACGGCGATGTTTGAAACCCGCGGCGACGAGGATTATCACGACATCCGGTATATCCGGCTCAACAATTCGCCCAATCACGAGGCCCTTCACCAGAAGCTCGCCGCGCTCGAAAACGCCGAGGCAGCGCTGGTCGCCGCGAGCGGCATGGCCGCCATTACTACGGCGCTGCTCACGGTGCTCAAACAGGGCGATCACATCCTGATCCAGGACTGCACGTATGGTGGCACCGACAGCTTCGTCACCCACGAGTTCGCCGGCTTCGGTATCGAGCACGACAAGATCGACGCCGCCGATCCCGAATCGTGGCACGCGAAACTCCGGCCCAACACGCGCGCCATCTACGTGGAAGCCATCGCCAACCCGGTGATGAGTGTCGCCGACCTGGGTGCCGCCGCGGACTTTGCGCGCGAGCACGGGCTGGTGTCGATGATCGACAACACCTTTGCCACCCCCATCAACTTCCGCCCCGCCGAGTGGGGTTTCGATCTCTCGCTGCACAGCTGCACCAAGTACATGAACGGCCACAATGACCTCGTGGCCGGTGCCGTCATTGGACGCGCGGACCTGGTCGAACAGATCCGGCACAAGCTCAATCACATGGGCGGATCGCTCGATCCGCACACGTGCTTTCTGCTGCACCGCGGCATGATGACGCTGGCGCTGCGCGTGCGTCATCAGAACGTGAGCGCACTGGCCATCGCGAACTTTCTCGAGGAGCACGACGCGGTCGCGCGCGTGAACTATCCGGGCCTCATCTCGAATCCGCACTACGAGCGCGCGGCGGAATTCTTTGACGGCTTCGGCGGCATGCTCAGTTTTGAGCTGCGCGGCGGTCCGGCCGCCGCCGAACGCATGATGGAACGCGTGAAGCTTCCGCTCATCGCACCCAGCCTGGGTGGCGTGACGTCGCTGATGACGCGGCCTGCGCTCACCTCGCACAGCCTGCTCGATCCGGCCGAACGTCACCGCATCGGTATCAGCGATGAATTGGTACGCATGTCGGTCGGCATCGAGGCCACCGACGACCTGATTGACGATCTGCGCGAGGCGTTGGCCTGATGGGCGAACGACCGATCGCCCTTGTCACGGGCGCCTCCATGGGGCTCGGCGCGGAATTCGCGCGCCTGCTCGCGGCCGAAGGCTATGACCTCGTGCTCACCGCGCGCAGTGGCGACCGTCTGGCCATGCTGAAGAAGGAAGTCGAGAACCTGCACGGTGTCGAGGCCCAGGTGCTGGTTGCAGACCTCGCGGATACGCGCGCGCCGTCCGCCATTTACGACCATTTGCGCGCCGCGGGCATCGAAATCGAGTTGCTTGTCAACAATGCCGGCTTCGGCATGTACGGCAAATTTTCCGAATCGAGTTTGAGCACCGAATTGGAAATGATCCAGGTGAACATCATCGCGCTCATGCATCTCACCAAGCTGTTCATGAGCGACATGGTGAAACGCCGGCACGGGCGCATCATCAACGTGGCTTCGACGGCCGCCTTCCAGGCGGGGCCCATGCAGTCGGTCTATTACGCCAGCAAAGCCTTCGTACTTTCCTTTTCGGAAGCGGTCGGCAACGAGCTCAAGGGCACCGGCGTCACCGTGACCGCGCTCTGCCCCGGCCCCACGCCCACCGGTTTTCAGGAGCGCGCCAACGTCGGCAAGCTGCGGGGTCTGCGCATGATGATGCGCGTGAGCCCGGAAGCGGTCGTGCGCGCCGGCTACAATGGGATGAAACACGGTCGGCCGGTCGTGATTCCGGGCGCGCTCAATAACGTGCACGTGTTCATGTTGCGCCTCATGCCGCGCCGCCTGGTGACCAACGTGGTGCGCAAGATCCAGACCCACCCCCGTTCTGCATGATCCGTCGCGAGCGCCTTGTCTTTGTTGCAATCCTCCTCATCGCACTGGCGGTGCGTGTGTGGGACCTCAACGCCCGTTCACTCTGGTTCGATGAAGCGGGCGAGTACTGGGTGTCCACGGCGCCTTTCACACATGTGGTGGAAAGCGCGCGCACCGGCACCGGCGACCCGCCCCTCTACGAGTTGCTTCTGCATGCGTGGATGCAGGTCAGCTCCGATGAGGCGTGGTTACGTCTTCTCACAGTGATTGGGAGCGTTTCCGGCGTCGCGGGCGTCATGGTGTTGACGCGCATGGTCGTTTCCGGCGCTGTCGCGCCGGCTCTCGCCGGCGTGGCGCTGGCGTTCCTCCCCGCCGATGTGCGTTACGCCCAGGAAGTCGGCCAGTACGGCCTTGTGCCCGCAGTCGTGGCATGGAATCTGGTGTGCCTCGTCCTGATGACGCGCGAGCGCAGCTGGCGCGCGGTGTTGGGATGGACGGGCACGGCGCTGGCGGCATCTCACCTCTACTACGGAACCATATTTCCGATCGCGACCGCGTTTCTGTGCGTCGTGATCGAAGCCGTCTTCCGTCGCGACGCGCGCACGCGCCGCTCTACCGGCACCGCGCTTGTGCTGTACATCTTCGGCATGTTGCCGCTTTTCATCTGGTATCTGCCCACCCAGCTCGCGCGCGTGGTCGGTGGCGAGGGTGTGGGTTCTTCACGAACGGCGGGCGTGAGCGGAATACTCGCGGCGAAGTGGCGTATGGCGTGCGAGCTGCTCGCGTTTCAATTCACCGGCTGGCCGCACACGCACGTGCATCCTGCGCTCGTGGTGGCCCCGGCCATGTTCCTGATGGTGGTCGCCATCCGGCGCGCGCCCCGAATGCTCATCTGGTTCGCGGTGGCGATCAACGCCTATGCGGCTGCCGACGCGCTCGGGGTATTCCCGATGGGGTACCGTTGGGGATTGATCCTGACTCCCCTCATTATATGTGCGATCGCCACCGCCGTGGTCGCCGCCCGGTGGAAATGGCTGCAGTGGGCAAGCCTTGCCGGGTTTGCGCTGCTTCTCACCATAAGTTTCTATTCCCTGCCGAATCGCTCGCTGCGCGACCGCGTTTATCACGACACTTCCGGCGCGTGGCCCGAAACCGAAGATATGCGTGGGGTCGCGCGCTTCTGGCTCGAGCAACGCCGGGACGCCGAACCCACGTACGTGTACTACGGCGCCGCCCCCGCCTTCGCGTACTATACCCGCGACGCGGTGAAGCGCGATGGCCTGCCGCCGAGCTGGTGCCTGTCGTGCTGGCACGACGAACCGACGCCGTCGTATTGTCACCAATCCAACGTTTTCTACGGCCGGTGGATGCGCAATTTTGACGAGCACAAGAAGCTCGCCAGTATCGCGCAGACCCTCGGCGGAGGACCGCCGTCGCTATGGTTGATATTCGGACACATGGTGCCCGGAGACGACCGCCTCATCATTGCGGGTTTTCAACGCGAAGGGTATCGAGTCGCAGCAGCGATAGAAGGGGTAAACGCATCCGCGTGCCTGCTCACGCGATCGCAATAGCATCATGATTCAGTTCAACAAGGTCACCAAGAGTTTTGGCGCGCAGGTCCTGTTCGAGGATCTGTCCTTTGCACTCAACCGGCGCGAACGCGTGGGACTTGTCGGCCGCAACGGCCACGGCAAGACCACGGTGTTCCGCATGATTCTCGACGAAGTCCATCCCGACTCCGGCGAGATCATCATCCCGAAGCGCTACCGCATCGGGCACCTCGACCAGCACATCCGCTTTTCGCAGCCAACGGTGGTGGAAGAGGGCGCGCTCGGGTTGCCCGAAGCCGAGCGCGACCAGACCTGGCGCGTGGAAACCATTCTCTCCGGCCTCGGCTTCAGCCAGGATGACATGACGCGCGCCCCCGGGTTGTTCTCGGGCGGTTTCCAGGTGCGCCTGAATCTGGCCAAAGTGCTGGTGTCGGAGCCCGATCTTCTCCTGCTCGACGAACCCACCAACTATCTCGACATCGTTTCCATTCGCTGGCTCGAGCGCTTTCTCACGCAGTGGAAGACCGAGCTCATGCTCATCACGCACGACCGCTCTTTCATGGACAAGGTGGTCACGCACACGGTGGCGATTCACCGCGGCAAGGCCAAGAAGACCTGACGATGCGGTTCGCGTTCAAGACCGCGCC
>CAZULB010000090.1:8339-12691 GCA_964621155.1 uncultured bacterium
CCTTCGCCGAACTCACCGGCGACACCAGCAAGGTCTACGACCAGATCGTGATGGAAGAGGAGATCTACGAGAAAACGCGTGAGAACGACGAGCGCAAGCGCAAGGAGGTCGAGCGCTTCATCGAACGCTTCCGCGCCAAAAACACCATGGCCACGCGCGTGCAGTCGCGCATCAAGATGCTGGCCAAGCACGAGCGCCTCGACGCCCTGGCGCGCATCCAGACCCTGGACTTCGCCTTCAGCGCCGCGCCCTTTCCGGCCAAGGTGGTCCAGCGCGTGCAGCACCTGTCCTTCGGCTATGAGCACGGCGGCGATCTTTTCCACGACTTGACGCTCGAGATCCACGACCACGACCGCATTTGTGTGATCGGTCCCAACGGGCGCGGCAAGTCCACGCTGCTGCGCGTGCTTGCCGGAGAATTGCCGCCACGCCAGGGCACGGTGACCAATCACCCGCGCGCCGTGAGCGGCTATTTTGCGCAGACCAACGTGCACACGCTGCACGACAAGAACACGGTGATTGCTGAGATTCAGAGCGCCGACAAGAACTGCCTGTTCCAGACGGCGCGCAACATCGCGGGTGTCATGATGTTCGAGGGCGATGCGGGGTTGAAAAAAGTCGGTGTGCTCTCGGGCGGCGAAAAGTCGCGCGTCATGCTCGGTAAACTCATCGTCACGCCGGTGAACCTGCTGCTCCTCGACGAGCCCACCAACCACCTCGACATGGACTCGTGCGACTCGCTGCTGGCGGCCATCGACGCGTTCGAAGGCGCCGTCGTGATCGTGACGCACAACGAAATGTTCCTGCACTCACTCGCCACGCGCTTCGTGGTTTTCGACCGCGGTCGCGCGCGCGTGTTCGACGGCAGCTACCAGGACTTTCTCGATACCGTGGGTTGGGAGAGCGACGAGGACGAGTTGGGAAGTGCTCCCACCAAGGCTCGAACCGTTCATGCGAACGTGCACGTGAATCCGGAACCGGCGCCAAAAAAGCCGGCTGCCAAACCGGTGCCGCAGAATCCAGCCGATCGAAAAATCGACCGCCAGGCGCGCGCGCGGCAGGTGCAGGAGCGCGCAAAGTTGATCGGCCCGCTGGAAAAGCGCGTCGGGGATCTCGAGGCGCTGATCGTCTCGCTCGAGCGCGAGCGTGATGTGGCGTTTGCGGCGCTGGCCGAGGCGTCCAGCAGCGGTGATGCGGTCACTATCGCCAAACTGTCCAAGAAATCCAGCGAAGTGGGTCCCCGGATCGAGTGGGCCTACGGCGAACTGGAGAAAGCCACCAAGGAGCTGGAAGCGGCGGCGAAGGCCTTCGACGAACGCGCCGGTTGACCCCCCGGGGCGGCTGCAAATCAGTTATGATGGGGCAGCGCGCATCCCCTCCGCGCGCAGTTGGCTACATGAAATCAGTTCTCCTCTGCTGCCTCGCGCTGGTGTTTGTGCTGCTGCTGACCTCCTGCGGCGATGACCCGGTTTCGTCGAGCGGGACCGGTATGACGCCGACGTATCACGGCGACCTGCTCGCACTCGATACCTGGTTTGGGCGAGTCGTCGGGGTTGCGCCCAATGACGTCTACGCGATCGGGTCCGTTCTTCTCCACTACGATGGCAGCGCGTGGGCCCCGGTAGCGCTACCCAATGACCCTCGCACGCTGCGATCGGCGGTCGCGTTTGCCGACGGCACGTTCGCGATCAGCGACGGCGACGCCATATTTCTGCACGACAAGAGCACGTGGACACGAATCAACGGTCCGGCACATTCCGTGGAGAACCTGTGGGGACCATCAAAGACCGATCTCTACGGAATCGGCTATGAGGGTATTGATCATTTCGACGGCGCGGCGTGGACACCCGTCGTTCTGCCCGGAAGAACGGAATGGCCTTTCGTCATGGCCGGGCGCTCTTCCAACGATATCGTGACAACCGGCCGCTACGGCGCCATCTATCGCTTCGATGGAGCGCAGTGGTTTACCGCCAGCGTGGATTCTTTCTACGGGTACTCGTCGCTGGCCATGACGCAGTCCGGCACCGTCTTCGCGGCAGATGCCAGGTGTGTCTTCGAGTTCACGGAATCCACGCGCAAACTCATTCTCGATAACGTGCTCGACGATGCCATTCTGTGCGCGGATGACGAGGTTATTTATGCGGCCGGGTCGGTCCGTTACCAGTTTGAGAAGCCGGAGTTCGTGGTCGCGCGCTATGCCGGCGGTGAATGGCAAACGGTTGCCAGGGACAGTGGAGTGCCTTCCGATTTCTGGGCTTCCAACGGTAACCTTGTTGTTGCGGGCCGCGAGAGCATGATATGGCGCGGCACGGATCAGGGCGGACATCTCGATAACACCTATCCGCGTCGCAAGACCGTAAACTGTGCCATCGCGATAGACGATGCCATCTATGCGGCGGGCCGCGGCGCGTACCGCTACCAGGGCGGGGTCTGGACCGACCTGAACAAGGAATACATCTCGGAAAACACTGCGTGGGCGATCGCCGGCCGCACGCGGCATGACGTGTACGCGGTCGGCAGCGCGATGATCATGCACTTCAATGGAGAGAAGTGGGACTGGATCAACGGCGGTTTCGGGCAGGACCTGGACGCGGCCTGGGTGGATGCCAACGACGATCTTCTGGTTGCGGGAAGGCGCAACATCTTCCGCATGCATCACGGCGAGTGGTCCGATGAGGCCATCCCCCACGACCCGCGATGGATCTACGCGATGTGGGGCAGTGATCGCGCGGTGTACGCGGTCGGAAGCGATGGGTTGATCGCCGTGCGCCGGGACGGTCAGTGGTCATCCATGGCATCGGGCACGAGCTCGGATCTGTTTACCATCTGGGGTTTCGACGACAACCACGTGTACGCGGCAGGTTCGAACAACAACGAGCTGTGCGTCTATGACGGACGCACGTGGCTCCCGGTCCCCATCACAACTGCAGATCTCGAGAATTTTCGGAGTATCTGGGGCAACTCACCGTCGGATTTCTGGGCAGCCGACTTCCGCGGCATCGTGGCTCACTATGACGGCCGGCGCTGGACCCAGCTCGAGCGCATTTTCCCCGGCGGGTTGCAGGTATTGTGTGGCAACGGCCGCGAAACCATCGCGTTCATGAACAACGGCATGGTTTCGTACCACCGTTAGTCAGTCGTGCTTCGTGCCGCGACGCACGGCCCCGGCGCCGAAGCGCCGGCGCAATCCATCCATCACACCATCCAGCGTGCGGTTGCGCGTCGAACGCGGCGTGTCGAACAGATTGCCACTCACTTCTTCCGCATGGGATAGATTGGAGAGCGACACGCCGAGGAGGCGCAGCGCTCTTCCCTGACGGTCCAGCCGCTCCTCGAGTAACAGTCGCGCCGCGCCGCGAATTGCCACCGACTCCGCGGTCGGCTCCGGCAGCGTGATGGCACGCGTCACCGTGGTGAAATCGGCGTAGCGCGCCTTGAGGTTCACGGTGTGACCGACCATGCCATCGTCACGGGCGCGTTCCGCCACGCGCTCGGACAGAAGGTCGAGCTCCGCGCGCAACGCCTGCGCATCCGCGATGTCGCGCGGAAACGTATTCTCCGCCCCGATCGACTTGGCCTCCACATCCGGCACCACATCGCGATCGTCGAGGCCGCGCGCCAACTCCTGCATGTGCGCCGCGTAGGACCCCACCAGCCGCTCGAGCTTCGCATGATCGGCGCGGACCACGTCGCCGATGGTGTGAATGCCCGCCGCCACCAGAACCGCTTCGGTCTTCTTGCCCACACCCCACAGCCTCGACACCGGCAACAGCGCCAGCCGTGCCTGCGCTTCTTCCTGGGTGATCACGACGAAGCCGTCGGGCTTTTCGAGATCGCTGGCAAGCTTGGCGAGAAATTTGTTGGGCGCCACGCCAATGGAAGCCACCAGCCCGATTTCATCGCGGATGCGACGTTTGATGGCGCGCCCGATTTCGGGCGGCGTTCCCAACAGTGCCTGGCTGCCGGTCACGTCGAGAAAGGCTTCGTCGATGGAGATAGGTTCGATCAGGGGCGTGAACGCTTCGAGTATGTGATGGATGTTGCGCGAGATTTCGGCATAGCGCGACATGCGCGGCAGGATGAAAACGCCATGGGGACAGAGCGTGCGGGCGCGGTAGGAACTCATGGCCGAGTGCACGCCGAACTTGCGCGCTTCGTAGGACGCGGCGGCCACCACGCCGCGCGTTTCCGGCGTTCCCCCCACGATCACGGGCTTCCCCGCCAGCGCCGGATTGTCCATTACCTCCACCGAGGCGTAGAAGGCATCCATGTCCACATGGATGATTGCACGCGCTTTGCGGGTCGCGTTGTCCATCGGCGCTACTGTATCATGCCGGGATGATGAATTCCGG
>CAZULB010000091.1:0-12544 GCA_964621155.1 uncultured bacterium
GGCGACCTCCTGGGCTCCGTACGCGGAGACCGCGCTCGCGCGCGCGACCGCGGATGGCCGCCCCGTGATCATCGATTTCTCCGCCGACTGGTGCATGCCGTGCAAGGAACTCGAGCACAAGACGTTCAACCAGCCTGAAGTCATCAACGCGACGAAGAACGTGGTCACCATGAAGGCGGATCTCACGCAGCACGGCAGCGCCGATGTGCGTGCGCTGCGCAAGCGCTACGACATCCGCGGCGTGCCCACCATCGTGTTCATCGATGCCAAAGGCAAGGAGCGAACCGAGCTGCGCGCGGTGCAATTCATCGACAAGGATGAGTTCCTGAAGCGCCTCAGCGCGGTCGACCGCTCATGAAGCTGGTAAGCTTCGGCCCGGCCGGCGAGGAGCGGCCCGGGGTAGTGATAGACGACGAAGTCGTCGATTTGCGAGCGATTTCGACCGACTTTCCTGACACCGTTCGCGACATCCTCGCTCAGGACCTGCTCGGAGAAGTGAAAAACGCCGTGTCGAGCGCAGGACGCGCTATCGCGCGTCTTCCTCTGTCGGCCGTACGTCTCGGACCCGCCATCACCAATCCCTCCAAGATCATCTGTCTCGGTCTGAACTACGCCGACCACGCGGTCGAGCAGGGCAAGACCGCTCCCGAATATCCCATGATGTTTGCCAAGGGGCCCAACGCGCTTGCGGGCGACGGCGATGTGACACCGTATCCGCTCGGCGTCGAACAATACGACTACGAGGTCGAGCTGGCCTTTGTCATGGGCAAGCGCGCGCGCCGCGTCGCGCAGGCCGACGCGTATGCGCACGTGGCCGGCTACGCCGTGTTCATGGATCTCTCGGCGCGCGACCTGCAGAAAAAAGAGGCCCAGTGGTTTCGCGCCAAGAGCACCGACGGCAGCGGACCGCTGGGACCCTGGCTCACCACGCGCGATGAAGTTCCCGATCCGCACGCGCTCGACATCTCGCTCACGTTGAACGGCACCACCATGCAGTCGAGCCGCACGGATCGCATGAGCTACACGGTGGACTTCCTCGTACACTACATCTCGCAGACGGCAACGCTCGAACCGGGCGACGTCGTCGCCACCGGCACGCCGGCCGGCGTGGGCATGTATCGAAGACCGCCCGTCTTCCTGAAGCGCGGCGACAAGCTGGTGGCAACCATCGAGCGGCTGGGATCGCTCTCGTGCACGATCGGCTGAACCAGGGCAGCGCGAAGAAGCGGCTGCTGATCATTTCCATCTGGGAGACGGTGTGGTCTCTCGGCACCGAGACGAACGTGAAGGCCGGTGTCTCCGACGAAGACCGCTTCATCGACGGTTTCATCCGCGCCGGTTACGAAATTCACCTTCTCCGCCCCGAAGGTCCGCACAAAGACCCGCGCGTCACCACCCACACCTACCCCAACTTTTTCAAGAAGACCGCGCACTACACCACCGCCGCGAAGCGCGTGCTGTGGCCGGCGCTCTTCAACATGAACGTGGTGCCGCGCGCGGTGTCGCTGGCGAAATCACTGGCACCCGACGTGGTGATGGGATATTCGCACTACTCGACGGCGACCACGTGGTGGTGCCGGCGCGTTGCGGGAACGCCGAGCGTGGTGAAGCTTTTCGGCGTGATGGACCTGGTCCACACCGAATGGCCGACCCTGCGTTACCTCACCAAGAACGCCGAGCAGCTGGTGGCGCTCAAGTATCCGCAGGACGCGTGGATCGTGCTCGACGACGGCACGCGCGGCGGCGACATTCTGCGCGCGCGCGGCATTGCGCCCGAACGCATTCACTTCCTCCCCAACGGCGTCGACCTGGAGTGGATGGAACGGAAGGAAAACCGCGCGACAGCGCGGTCACGATTCAACATCCCTCAAGATGCGAAGGTGGTTCTGTTTCTCGCGCGTCTCGTGGATTCAAAGCGACCATTGGATGCCATTGCTGCATTCGCAAAAGTCTCAAAGAACGACCCGAGTGCACACATGGTGATCGCAGGCGACGGCCCGCTGCGTGGAGTATCCGAACGAAGCGCCCGTGACGCCGGACTTGGCGAGCGCGTTCATTTTGCAGGAATTGTTCCCCACAACGACATCCCGCTCCTGATGGCGGCCTGCGATCTGTTCGTATCCACGAGCACGCTCACCAACCGCGCCCTCCCGACCTGCGAAGCCATGATGTGCGGCGTACCGGTCGTGGTTTACGACACCGGAGATACAGCAACCATTGTGCGAAACAACGAGAGTGGTGTGCTTGTGAAGGACGGAGACGTTGAAGCGCTCGCTGTGTCTATCGAACAGATGCTTGCAGATAGTGAACAACGTGCCCGTCTCGTAGAAAGAGCGCGCGCTGTCGCGCGCGTATCCTTCATGTCATGGGACAAACGCATCGCGCTCGAGCTCGCCATCATCGACGCGCTGGCACAAAAGCAAACGGGCGACCGGAAATCCGGCCGCCCGTCATAGCGAAATCTACTCCGCGTTCTAGGACTTCTCCGCCAACAACTGCTGCACAGCGTTCTCGAGCTGTTTACCGCGCAGCGATTTGTAGCGAATCTTCCCCGCCTTGTCGACCAGGATGGTGGTCGGAATCGACTTGATGCCGTAGCGCACGGCCACGTCGTTGTTCCACCACTTGCCGTCGAAGTACTGCGGCCACATGATCTGATTCGTCTTCACATACTGGTCGAGACGGTCACGCGACTGATCCAGCGAAATTCCGACGATCTCGAAGCCCTGCGGATGGAACTTCGAGTACACGTTCTTCACGTTGGGCATCTCGGCCACGCACGGTCCGCACCACGTCGCCCAGAAGTCGATCAGGAGCACCTTGCCCTTGAACGCTGCCGGCGATAGCATTTTACCGTCCGTGCTTTTCACGTTGAAGTCGACCGGTTCCCCACCCACGGCGAGCTTGCGCTCGGTGGCCAGGTTGTCGAGGTTGCCGCGCGTGACGTCGGTGAGCTGGGAATTCACATCCGAGAACTTGGCCAGGATCACCTTGTACTCGGCTTCGGTCAGATCGTACTTGCCCTGCGCCTTGTACGATTCGGCCAGGTAGAAGTGCGCGAAGCCGGCCTGCTCGTGGTCCTTCGCCGTGGTCTTGCCAAGGTATTCATTCAAATACTTCGTGGACACGTCGTACTTCTGCATGCCGAAGTTGAGCGCGCCCAGCTGGAAGCCGGCGTCATTGGCTTCCGGCGTATTGGGCCAGCGTGTGCGAAACGCGACCAGCTTGCCTTCAATCTGTTTGAAGATGGTCGCCTGCTTCTCGGGCGAGTTGGACGCCACCACATCCTTCGACAGATTTTCGATTTCCTTGGTGAGTTTGCCGTAGACCTCGGCCGCATTGGCACCGGGAGGAAGCGCGGTTCCGCCTGTGGGCGTCGTCTTGGCGGGCGATGTCTTCTTCGCATCCGCCGCGTGCGCAACACCCCCGGACAGGATTGCGCCCGTCACCAGCACGCTCATGATCGACAAAAAGAAATTCCGCTTGTTCATTGCTCTCCTGCTCTCCGGGGTTACATGGCCCGCGCAACCAGCTGAACGCGCAGCTGCGGTTCCTGCGGATCATCGGTGGTGATGATCATCTCGCCGGTTTCCGTCTGCTTGCTCTGCTTGCGCACGGGCGGGGTGAAAGTAACCATGACCTTGTACTGCTGATTAGGCGTCATGGTCTCGAATTTGGCCGTGAAGTTGGGATTGCTGGTCGACACTTCCTTGATGTTGAGCTTCCCCGCCGACTTGGTCACGGTGAGGGTCTTGGTCGAGGGCGTGCCCGGACCCATCTTGTCGGTGAACTTCACTTCGCCGTAGTTGAGCACACTGGGGCTCAAGAGAATCGAGCTCTTCGTCATTATGTGCACCTGCAGCGTCGTGTCCGGCGACTTCTTGCTGTTGGTGTGAATGATGAGGCTCCCGTACGTCGACATGATGGGCAGCTGCGGGTTCTTGGTCACCTTGACCACGTACTCGCCCTTCTTGGCGCCGGGCGCGAACGAATACTTGATCTTGTCGTCGATGTTCGAGTTGACGCTCGTAACCTTGAAATCTATGTCCTTCTCGTTCGAGCTGAGTGTGAGCTCCTTCGTGATGGCCTCGCCGGGACGTCCGTGCAGGTACACGGTGCCGTCCGGCACCACGTTCACAAACGGAATCTCCTTGCCGGAAATGGAGAGCGAAATGGTCGGATGATCCGGGTCGTTGCTCTTCACCTCGGCCGCCTTCGAGAACTGGCCGTGAACCTTGTTACCGTCGACCACGAGTTCGATCCGTCCCTCCTTGCCGGGAGAGATGAGGCGATCGAACTTGGCGGCGGTGCACCCGCAGCCCGGCTTCACCTCCTCGATGATGAGATCGGCGTTGCCACGATTGCGCACCACGAACGAGTAGCCGTAGCTCTCGAGGTGGAACGTCTCGCCGAAGTCATAGTTGAGCCGGGGCACTTCCATGACCGGCCGCGTTCCTGACGCGCCTTTTTTTGCGTCGGCCGCGGGCGTCTTGCCACCCTGCTGCGCGAACGCCGCGCCCGTGATCAACAGCGCAACTCCGAGGGCTCCCAACAAACGCGTCTTCATCGCTCTTCTTTCCTTTCCTCGCCGGCTACTGCGAGCGCGCGACCAGTTGCACGCGCATGGCCGGCTCCTGGGGGTCGTCCGTGTGAATGATCATCTCTCCGACCTCGGCCTGTCGCGCCATCTTGCGCACCGGAGGCGTGAAAGTGACCTGAATTCGATACTGCTGGCCCGGCGTCACCGGATCGACAACAGCCTTGAAGTACTTGTTGCTTATGGACACGTCCTTGATCTGGAAGCCGCCCGACGTCTTGGTGACGGTAAGCGCCTTGGTCTCGGGCGTGCCGGGCCCGTTCTCGTCGGTGAATTTCACCGCGCCGTAATTGAGAATGCTCGGGCTCAGCGTGATCGAGCCTTTCGTCATCACGTGCACCTGCACGGTGGTCGTAGGCGCACGCTTGCTGTTGGTGCTCAACGTGATGGTGCCGTAGGTCGAGAGCGTGGGCAGCTTGGGATTCTTGAACACCTTGAGCGCATATGTGCCCGGCGTCGTGCCCGGCCCGACCTCGTACGTGATCTTGTCGTCAATATTCGAATGCGCTCCCAGCACCTTCAGATCGAGATCCTTCTCGTTCGATGAAATCGTGAGGTCCTGCTCCACCGCCTCACCGAAACGGCCGTGGAGATACACTGTGCCCTGCGGCTCGATGTCGACGTACGGAATCTCCTTGCCGGTCAGCGTCAGTGTCATGTGCGGATGATCGGGATCGTTGGACTTCACGGTCGCGCTCTTGGAGAACTCTCCATGAACCTTGTCGCCTCCGATTGCCAACTCTATCTTGCCCTCCCGACCGGGAGGGATGACCTTGTCGAACTTGGCCACGGTGCATCCTCAGCCAGGCTGCACATCCTCGATGGTGAGTTCGGCATTGCCGGTGTTCTTCACCGTAAAGGCGTGGACGTACTGGTCCTGATGGTAAATCTCACCGAAGTTGAACGACATCGATGGAAACTCGATGACGGGGCGCGGACCGCCGGGCGCAGACGCCTTGGCGCCATTCTGCGCGGGAGCCTGTGCGATGCCCGTCGCGGGCAACGCGAGCGCCAGCACGAGCAGTACAATCGACGTTCTCAGTTTCAACTCGGCACTTCCTTTTTCTCTGCCGAAAACCGGATGACTACAGGGAGCGCGCCACCAACTGCACGCGCATCGACGGCTCCTGGGGATCGTCGGTATGAATGACGAGCTCTCCCGCTTCCGTCTGCTTGCCCTTGGTCCGTAGCGGCGGCGTGAAGGTCACCTGCACACGATACTGCTGGCCGGGTGTCACCGCGTTGACAACGGCCTTGTAGTTGGGGTTGCTGACGGAGACATCTTTGATCTGAAATTTTCCGTCCGCGCGCGTAAGGGTGATTTCCCGGGTCGTCGGCGTTTCCTTGCCGGGCGTCGTCGCGAAGGCAACTTCGCCATAGTTGAGCACGGTGGGGCTCATCGCGATGGACCCCTTGGTCATCACGTGCACCTGCAACGTGGTAACCGGCATGCGCTTGCTGTTGCTGCGAATCTGGACGGTTCCGTACGTCGACAGCGTGGGCAGTTTGGGATTCTTGTACAGCTTCAATCGATACTCGCCCGGTGCCGTCCCGTTCTCGAGCGCATACGTAATCTTGTCATCCAGATTGGACGTCACGCCGAGGACCTTGAAATCGAGATCCTTTTCGTTGGACGTGATGGTGAGATCCTGTTCCGTCGGTTCATTGTAACGACCCTGCAGGTAGATCGTCCCCTCAGGCTGGATGTTTACATATGGAATCTCACGGCCGATGAGCTTGATCACCATGTGCGGGTGCTGCGGGTCGTTGGACTCGACGCTCGCCGACTTGTCAAAGCTCCCGTGGACCTTGGTCCCGTCGATCGAGAGCGTGATGTTGCCGGTCTGCCCCGGCGAAATCAGACGGTCGAATTTCACCGTCGTGCAGCCGCAGCTGGGATTGACGGCCTTGATCTCGAGCGCCGCATTGCCCAGGTTGCGCACCTCGAACGTGTGTTCGTAGGTCTCCTGGTGGTAACAGTCGCCGAAATCGAACGCCATCTGGCGCATTTCCATACGCGGCTGAGGACCGGACGCGCTCTGGGCCAGCACCAGGGCGGGCAGGAGCGTGGACAACAGGGTGACCACCAGGAATGAGCGCTTCATGTTTCTTCTGGCTCCTCGTTCGTTCTCTAAAGGGGTGCGTCCCATCGCCCGCAAGGCGCGGGCGCAACTACGTGCAGGGCCATGGGATTATACGCCGGAAACGCCACAGGTTCCAAGCCCTTGACCGGTTTCGGGCGGTTGCGGACGGCTCCCCCGCCGTGTACGATTCTCCCGACATCCAGGGGCCGACGGATCGGCCACATAACCGTTTACAAGATCACCGTATGCGCCACGATTCTTCCTCACGACCAGCGGCCGACGCGATTGCGCGCCTTTTTGCCGCCGGGGAACTGGAACGCTACGGCCGCCACCTGGTCCTGTCCGAGATCGGGGTCGACGGCCAGGCCCGGCTCAAGCGGGCCCGGGTGCTCCTGGTGGGGGCGGGCGGGCTCGGCGCCCCCGCCGGCCTGTACCTGGCGGCGGCCGGCGTGGGGCGGCTTGCCATCGTCGACAACGACCATGTCGATGTGACCAACCTGCAGCGCCAGGTGGTTTTCACCATGGAGGATGTCGGCCGCAACAAGGCCCAGGCAGCCAGCGAACGTCTGCGCGCGCTGAACCCGCACGTCGATCTCGTCGCGCACCCGGTACGACTGACGCACGCGAACGCACCGCAGCTCCTGCGCGGCCATGACGTCGTGATCGACGGCTCCGACAATTTTGCGACGCGCTACCTCGTCAACGATACCTGCGCTGCGCTGGGTATCCCCCACGTGCACGGCAGCGTCCTGCGCTTCGAGGGCCAGGTGAGCTTCTTCGACGGTGCCGGCCCATGCTACCGTTGCCTCTTCCCTGCACCACCTGCACCCGGCGCCGTGCCCGACTGTGCGGAAGCAGGCGTGCTCGGCGTGCTGCCGGGAATGATCGGTTCGATTCAGGCGGCGGAGGCCATCAAGTCGATCACTCACGCCGGCACCACGCTCGCCGGCCGGCTGCTGCGCATCGACGCGCTCAGTATGAAATTCACCGAGGTCGCCGTGGCGCGCGACCCGGCGTGTCCCGTATGTGGAGATTATCGTCACGATCCGACCCCGGCGCGCGACAACACGTGCGCACCGGCGCGACCAAAGGAGAAAAGCGTGTCCATACCTGAAATGACCGTCCAGGAACTGAAGCAGCGTCTCGATGCCGGCGACAAGCTTGTCGTTCTCGACGTGCGCGAACCGCACGAACAAAAGGTCGCCACCATCGCGGGAACGTCGGTCTCGATCCCGATGGGCGAGATTCCCGCGCGGATGCAGGAACTCGCCGAGGACGACGAGATCGTCGTGTACTGTCGCAGCGGCAACCGTTCCGCGCGCGTGGTGGAGTTTCTGCAGGACTCGGGTTTTGACCGTGTGTTCAATCTGAAGGGCGGCATTCGCGCCTGGTCGGACGAGATTGATCCGAGCGTGAAGAAGTACTAGCGCGGCGAATGGATGCGTGGCGCACGAGACGCTAGCGGTGCGGGTCGATGGCGGCCGCGTCGGCGAGGAAGCACAGCCGCTTGTCGACGTCGACCTGCGACTCGTGCAGCGCGCGTGTGATGCGGCGCGGGTAACGCCCCTGCGGGTCGCGCTCGGAAAGATCGATCAGCTCACGGTCCATGGCGCCGGCGTCGCTGTGCAACACTTCCACCGTGGGACGGTGCAGCAGGCGGTGGTCGCCGTTCTGGCGTGACACCACGCCGATCTCTCCCCCATCCAGTTCCACGATGGTGCCCACCGGATACAGGCCCATGGCCTGTACGAACACCTTGGGAATGAACGGATCGAAGATGTTACCGGCATTGGCAACGATGAACTGCAGCGCCTGGTCGGGCGTGATCGGTTCTTTCTGATAGATGCGATACGCGGTCATGGCGTCGTAGTAGTCGGCCACGGTGACGATGCGGCTGAACAGGCGCAACTTCCAACCACCCGGCCGCTGCGGATAACCGTTGCCGTTGAACTGCGAGTGGTGCTGCGCCGCCACGAACATGGCGTCGGTCGACTCGCGCAGCGCATTCACGCGCGAGAGTTCTTTCACACCGAAGAAGGTGTGGTACTTCATCAGCTCCCACTCGCGCTCGGAAAGCTTTCCGTTGGAATTGAGAATGGTGGCCGGAATGTAGGTCTTGCCGATGTCGTGCAGCAGGGCGGCGAGCCCCAGGCGCGCCACGTCCGCTTTCTCCAGGCGCATGCGGTCGCCAATCAGCATCGAATAGATGCACACGTTCACCGAGTGCGCGAACGTGTACGCGTCGAAACTCTTGATGCTGGCGAGGCCGACCAGTACGGATTCATCCATCTTGATGAGGTCCACCATCTGCTGCGTCAGGCGCTTGGCCTTGCGCACCTGCAGCACCTGCTTTTCTTCCGCCGTGCGCAGCACATTGCCCATGAGGGCGACGGTGCGGAAGTAGACGCGATTGCTCTCCTCGCGCACGTCGGTAACGTGGCGCTTCACTTCGGTCAGCCGCGTCTCGCGCTCCACGTGGCGCGCGGCGGTGAAGGAGGTGACGTTGGCGGCGGCAAGGCGCTTCTCGATCTCGGCAGGCGCTTCCTCTCCGCCCTCCACCTGGAAAAAGAGGGTGAGGAACGCCGCGGCGCTGTGCTCGTCGGCGCTGGAGGTGATTTCAATCGCTTCCACCTCGCGCTTCTTCATTTCTTCCACCCAGAATTCGAAGGGCGCGTAGTGCTGCGGATCGGCGGCGATGCGGTGCTCGTTGAGCAGCAGGAATTCGTTGGAAAGGCGAAGCACCACGCGGCCTTCGCGTTCGAGCACGCGGCGCAGCGTCTGCATGAGGTCGGCCAGCGCGCGCTGTGACGCGCGGTTGTTGGCGCTGTACAGGCGCAGCGTTTTGCTGGCCGCGAACATGCGGATGATGAGCTCCTCCCCGCTCTTTTCGAGGAACTCGCGCTCCTCCGGCGTGCGACCGTCGTCGTTCGCCAGCAGTGGCGAGGGTTCCAGCTCCGTGCCGTACAGACGGGCTTCGCTCATGGTGTCGTCACGTAGGTTGAGCCCGCTGCCGGCGATCCCGCCATGGCGGAGGTGAGCGTCTGGTGCGCGCGCTGTGCGCGCTGGCGAACCGCCTCCACCGGGTCCTCGCAAAGGCGCGCCAGCAGCTCCAGCGCGCCGCCGTCATGGATGCGTTCGAGCGCTCGAATCGCGAGCAGTTTCACGTCGGGTCCCTTCGCGATCGGAAGCAACCGGCGCTTTTCCACCATGGCGCGCAGTTGCACCACGGTCGACGCGTCACCGACGTGCCCGAGCGCCTTGAAGATCGCCTCCTGCTCGTCGGCGGAGCGTTCGGACAGATCCTTCGCGAACGCCATTTCCGTGAGGCGCTCGCGCACGCGCGGTTCGCGGCGATCGCACAGGGCGTCGAGCACTTTGAGGCGGACGCGCCGGTCGAGGTCTCCGAGCGATGCGAGCAGGAGATTGGTGGTGTCGGCGTCGTCGTTCGTGGCGATCCACCCCAGCATCTCGAGCTTCACGCGCGCATCGGGATAGAAGACGAGTTCGCGCAGCCGCGGCGTGAGCGTGGAGAGGTTGAGCGATCGCGCCAGATACACCGCGTCGACAGCCACCTCGGGCTGGTCCACGTCGAGCCTGTCGATCACCGTATGCGCCAGCGCGGGCGAGACGGTGATGATGGCGTCGCAGATGCGGCGGTGAAGATGCGGCGAACCACCGCGGTGCAGCGCGCGCACCAGCGGTTCGAGCGCCGGCTCACCGATGGCAACGGCATAAGCCAGAACACTGCCCGCATGGGCGTCGGCGTCCGGAAGTCCCTCGAGCAGGGAGTCCATGAGTTCCCGATTGGCAGCCCTGGCGAGGAGTTTTTCGCCGAAACGCCGCACATTGTCGGGAAGGTCGGCACGCGACTGGAATTCGCGCACGCAGCGCACCACCCGCTCGAGGGTGGTGGCGCGGCGCTCGCTGATCGCGAACTCGAGCAGGCGCTCGAGGATCGACGACACGTCGCGCACCGCGGCCGGATTGTCGGGCATGAGCTCGAATACATAAAACGCCTCGAAGAAAGCGGCGATGCCGTCATCGGTGCGGTCGCGCTCGCATTCGGCGCGATAGATCTCGAGTTCGTCGACGGGGACACTGAAGACGCCGCGCAGCATGCGCTGGTACTCGAGCTCCGCTTCCTCTTCGGCCGCTTGCGGATGATGGCGTCGCGACACCTCGCGCAACATGGCGTCGATCGACTCCAGCGAATCGGAGCGGTGCACGATGACACGGCCCTTGTCGTTCAGGCTTGGAATCAGCTCGTCATGGTCGGCGGTTTCTTCCAGACCGGGTTTTTCCTCGAGCTGCTCCTTGCGTTGCGGTTCGAGATAGTCGTCGAGCACGCGGTACGCGATGTGCTGGAAATCCGCGTTCCAGAAGCGCGTGACCACGTCGTCTTCGTTGTTGGTGGAGTGCAGCTCGTCGGCCAGGATGCGCACGAGGCGCTCCAACTCTTCGCCGATCGCGGACGGCGTGATGGTGATCTCTCCGATGCCGTCCTTGAACAGAATGAACGCGAGGCTTTCCTCGCGGCGGAGGTTTTCGTAAACGACGTGGTCGTGCCACTGCATCGCGAATTGCTCGACCGTCAGTTGCAGCTCGTCCTCGCACGTAAAGAACTCGCGCAGCGTCGTCACCAGTTCGTCGCGAAACTGCTCCAGGCGCGGATTGTTGTCCGCGTAGATCTTGCGGCCGCTCACCAGCTTGGAGAGGGCCTTGAGCACGCGCTCCACGGCCTGCGGGCCCGAAGCGGAATTTGGTATTTCGACCACGGCGTGGCTTTCCTATGGTTGCGAACGTACGTTGGACGGGAACCCCTGCCAGGGCAGCAACCGCCGTGCCACGCAATAACTTGTCTCAAAGACTGGCCCAAGCGGTCCGCTTTGTGCATAATGCGTCGGGCTCCGGGGTCTCCGAGGCTCAACTGATATCATGAAACGTGCATTTCTACTGATAGTTACCGCACTCGTGGCGATGGCCGCGATCTTCTCCGGCTACTACAGTGCGGCGGGCAGCAAGCCCACCATGGTCGCATCTCGCGACTTGAGCGATGCCGAAGTGCGACGCTCGATGGACCTGGTTTTCCGGGCCCAGGTGCGGGATCTGCTGGCCTGGACGGACTCGCTGTCGGCCGAGTGCAGCGGCGAGCCGGTGTACCACATCATGCGCGCCCGCCTGATTCGCGAGCTGGTGCCGGTGGACGACGAGAACGACTGGGTGTTGAAGCCGGCCTGCGAGCCGCTCTACGCCGAGCTGCGCACCGCCATCGCGGAGTGCGACGAGCGCATCAATGCCGGCGACAAGGATGAGAAACTCCGCCTCTACCGCGGTTGGGCGTGGATGCTCATGTCGCACGTCCATACGTACGAGAATGCGTTCTGGTCCGCGGGCCGTGAAGCCAAGAAGGGGAAAGAAGATCTGGAGTGGTATCTGCAGCGCCACCCCGACGACCCGGTCGCGTCGAGTTTGATGGGCGCGTTCCTCTACTTCGCCGATACGCTGCCCAAGGCCTACAAGTTCGTATCCAAGCTCCTGTTTCTGCCGTCGGGTGATCGCGACCGCGGACTGGCCATGATGGAAGCCGCGCGCGCCATGGACAACCCGCTCGGCACCGACAATCTGCTCATTCTGTATTCGGTGTATCTCGGTTTCGAGGGACGCTACGAAGAAGGGCTGGATGGATTCCGCCGGCTGCAGAAGGAATTTCCGCTGCATGCGACGTTCGTGCGTCCGGATGCCATCATGGCGCCGCTTCTGCCCCGTCAGACGACGGAGAATTCCGACAGCCTCGACGCGCGTACGCAATTGGTGTCATCGCTGGGCGAGCGCAAGATTGACGCATCCACTTGCACGCTCGTTC
>CAZULB010000092.1:0-12522 GCA_964621155.1 uncultured bacterium
TGCCGCCGGCCGCCTGTGCGCCGATGTGCGCCAGCTGCAACTGTATGACGTCCATGATCGGGTCGGGATGGGCCCAGGGATGGCTGAAGCGGGCGGTGTCGAGCGGACCCGCCAGGGCGGAGATACCGCGATCCCGCAACAGAAGTGAACCTGCAGGCAACAGCAGCCGGATCGAGTACTGCACCGGATCGATGCGATCGACGAGATCTTCGTTCGCCACGATGGCAAAGAGCTCCGCCAGGCTCGCGCGCGTCTCCCAGGGCGTGAACGGCATGAGGGATGGGCGCAGGGCGAGGCCGCGGCGCTCGAACGCGCGTATCACGGTGATGGCGTCGGCCGCCGTGTGGCCCTTGTGAAGGTGTGAGAGCACTTCATCGTTGAATGATTCCACCGCCGAGACGACGAATACATTACCCAGTGCCTGCAGCTCGTCGACAACGTCGGGCAACACCAGCAGATGTTCGATCTTGGCCGTGTAGTCGAAGGTCACGTCGGGATGGAGCGTGTGCAGCGCGCGTGCAATGCGCAGCGCGTGCGTGGGCCCGTTGAGAAAGTCGGCGTCGCCGAAAGTGATGTGACGCGCGCCCAATGCGACCGCGGCACTGATATCGCGCACCACCGCTTCCGCCGGCAGGGCATAGAAGTGCCCTTCGTATGCCGCGGGGATCGGGCAATGAGAACAAGTGTGCTTGCAACCGCGGGTCGTGATCACGTATCCGGTCTGGTGTGTTGCGCCGCTGGAAAGCAGCCGCGCGTAGCGGTCATCGTGCCCGTTGCGGCGCGGCGATAGATCGAGGTCGCGCTCCTTCGTGCGCACCTCGCTCCGGGGCTCGCGGACAAGCGAGACCGACCGCGCGGGAACCGAGCCGCGCTCCCGCAGCGCGCGCGCGAGGTCGAGGAGATCGCGTTCGAACTCGGCGCCCAGGCAGGTGTCAGCCAGCGCGGGCACCAGCTCGCGCCGGTGGAGGCCCGCGTACAGGCCGAAGAAACATATGTGCGCTGCGGGATTGACCTCGCGCACGCGCGCGGCCACACGCGCGCCCAGGCGCAACGCCGTATGCATCGGTGTGGAAATGGCGACGAGCGCCGCACCGGCAACGCTGCCGGGATCGAAATCATCCATTGCCACGTCGACGACGCGCGCGGACAACCCGGCGCGGTCGAACACACCCGCCGGCGTCAGCGCTCCAAGCGGCTCGTGGCCGAGCTCGTAACAAGACACGAGCACGATGTCGCACGTGTTTGCGGATTGCATTGAGACGGATCGCACGCCTCTATTATACTGCGCCCGCGCGTTCGCGCGAGAGATTCCGCTGCCGGATGACTTTTGGCGTACGCCGGGAGAGGCGCGGCCCGTCGCAATTGTGTATACTGCCAGCGACGCCGGAACCTGGAGGTAGGGATGGCCACACCGGAAACGCACCGCATTCAACCCGCCCGACTCAAGCCCGGCGTAACGCCCGACAATCTCGCGGAACGAGCACCCGCCGCGCCCGAGCCCAGTGATGCGCGCAAACTCATCCGTGGCCGCGCCCTCATCTTCTGGGATCCCAAACGGCCCGGCGCCAAACTGGACGCGATCGACACCGATCAGATTACGCCGGCGCGCGACTGTGTCTCCGAATCCCTCGATGCGCTCGACAAGAACTGGAAGGAAGGCGCGTTTCGCTTTCTGATGCCGGAGTTTCGCGCGCGTGTGCACCGCGGCGAGACCTTCCTGGTGGCCGGCGACCGTTTTGCCATCGGCTCCTCACGCGAGATGAGTCCGGCCGGTCTGCGCGCCATTGCCGAGGAAGCCGGACTCGAGATGGTGGTGGTGTGCGGCGACAACATGGGCGACATATTTCGTCGCAATGCGCTGAACCTCGGCCTCGACGTGGTGCAATCGCGGGAAGCGGTCACCGACGCGCGCGACGACGATACGTTCACCTACGACCCGGTGTCGCGCGAGCTCACCAACGAAACCCAGGGCAAGATCTACGAGCCAGTGCCGCTGACACCGAAAGAGGACGAGATTCGTCGCTCGGGCGGCATCTTCACGATCGGGCGGCGTGAATTTCGCGATTCGGTGCGCACCGCTCCTGCGATCGAATGGCCGGATGCGGACACAGCGCGCAGCATGACAACCACCGAGCAGATCGTGTGGGCGCACCGTGTCGACAAGAAAACCCCTGTCATGACGGGACGCACGCTGCGCGTGTATGCGGATTTGTTGCCCGCGTCCGACGGTACCGCGCCTTTTGCCATTCACACGTTCAATCAGATCGCGGGCAGCGGCACCATCTTTCCGCGCCAGGCTGCCGTGGCCAACGACCACTTCGTGTTCACCGGCGCGGAGGCAGATGACAAGCAGACCCGCATCGGCCGGGCGTTCGCGACGATGCACGATATCCAGAAGCCGTATTACGCCACACCCGGGGACGGCATCTTCCATTTCTATTTTCCGGAGCAGGGATTGATCTTTCCGGGGCAGTTCATCCCCGGCGCCGACTCGCACAGTCGCGCCTACGGCGCCTACGGCGCGGTCGGACTGGGGGTGGGCTCCACCACGCTCGGCTTTGGATGGGCGACAGGATACGTCTACTTTACTCCCGCCAAGGCGCGGCGCGTGGTGTTCACAGGAAGGCTGCAACCGTGGGTGACGGGCAAGGACGTGGTGCTGAAACTGCTCGAACGCTGGGGTGCCGGGCAGGCACAGGGCATGTCGGTGGAGCTCGTGGACGCGAATCACCAGCTTCCCGTCGCGTACCGCAACACCATCGCCAACATGATGGCGGAAGCGGAGGCGCAGAACGGAATCTTCGCGGCGGACGAGATCACCGAAGCGTGGTTTGCGAGCAAAGGCATGAAATCGCTTCCGTATCCGCGGCTCACGCCCGGCGTCAACGCGCACTACGAGATCGACGAGGTGCTCGACCTCTCCGACGTGGTTCCCATGGTGGCCAAGCCGTACAGCCCCGGTAATGCGTTTCCCGCCGAGGACATCGCGCGCGAGCGCATTACTTTCGACAAAGCCTTCATCGGTTCGTGCACCAACGGCAGCTACGACGACCTCCTGCAGGCGGCGTTGGTGGCCAAGCGCGCTCTCGAAGCTGGCTTCAGGAGGTCCACAGTACCGCTCATCGTGTTTCCGGGATCGATCGGCGTGAAGCGCATGATCGAAGAGCCGGACCAGCGCCTTGGCGGTGACTCGGTGGCGGCGGTGTTGCGCGGACTCGGCGCCGTCATTCGTGAGTCATGGTGCGGCCCTTGCTTCGGTCAGGGGCCCGATGCGCTCACGAAAGGTCAGCGCGCCATCACGTCATTCAATCGCAACTGGCAAAACCGCATGGGGCTCGGTGGCGAAGGATATCTTGCCAGCCCCGCCGTAGTGGTGTCGTCGGCACTGGTCGGCTACATGGCACCGCCGGGCGAGCTTGGCATCCAGTGGAACGCGGAGTCATTCGCTGTCTAGTATGGAATACCGCCACCTCGGCCACAGCGGCCTGCACGTTTCTGCAATCTCCCTCGGTGCCTGGGTGACCTACGGGTCCCAGGTGGGCGAAGACGTCGCGCTCGAGTGCATGAAGGTTGCATTCGACAACGGCGTGAATTTCTTCGACAACGCCGAAGCGTACGCCTCGGGGCGCGCCGAGACGGTCATGGGCAACGTTATCCGCAAGCTGGGCTGGCGGCGCTCCGATCTTGTCATCTCCACCAAACTGTTCTGGGGCGGCACGGGGCCGAAACGCGGACCGAACGACGTCGGCCTTTCGCGCAAGCGCATCATCGAAGGCACGGACGCGTCGTTGCGCCGGCTGCAGCTCGATCACGTCGATCTACTGTTCTGCCATCGTCCCGATCCCGACACGCCGATTGAAGAAACCGTGCGCGCGATGAATCATGTGCTCAACCAGGGCAAGGCGCTGTACTGGGGAACCAGCGAGTGGAGCGCGGAAGACATTCGTGAAGCGGCGAGCGTCGCGGAAAGGCATCATCTGATCGGCCCGCTCATGGAGCAGCCGCAGTACCACATGTTCCACCGCGATCGTGTCGAACGTGAATATGCGCCGCTTTATGACGAGATCGGACTCGGGCTCACCATATGGAGCCCGCTGGCCAGCGGACTGCTGACGGGCAAATACGACAATGGATTGATTCCCGACACGCGCGCCAGCTTGCCGGGGATGGATTGGCTCAAGGAAGAGCTGGTGGGAGCAACCGCGCAGCCCAGGGTGGCCGTGGTGAAGAAGCTCAAGCCGATCGCGGAGCAGTTCGGTTGCACGCGCGCGCAACTGGCGCTCGCGTGGTGTCTCAAGAATCCCCGCGTGAGCTCCGCCATCACCGGTGCCACGCGGCCGGAACAGATGAAGGAGAATCTGGGTGCGCTCGATGTACTGCCCAAACTCACCGATGGTGTGATGCGTGAGATTGAAGCGTTGTTGGAGAAGGTACCGCGCACGTAGAATTGAACACCCAAGTGCGAGCGACGAGCGAAGCGAGTGCGAGCAAGTACCGATGAAAAAAAGATCCCGGGCGAAACCCGGGATCTTTCGAAGCGTTCAGGAACTGAACGCCATAGTGCAGGGACCAACACTGTAACATGCACCCGCCGGTTGATCAAGCGGATTTCTCCCCCCACCGTCCAATCTGATTCTTGTACAATGGATTGGCCAATTTTTATCCAGTAATTGCGAGGGACGACCCGCCGCGCGCCGCGGGCCGCAACCGTTGCTTTTGACAGGTTTCGAGCGCGTGTGTTAATTACCGATGCATCTTGCGGTTGGGCCGCAGGCGCCGGTGCCGCGGAAACGGCGCCGTGAACACTTTCCCGGCCTTCGGGGCCGGGTTATCCACAATCTGAGAGAAGAAGATGAACAATCCTCGACAGTCGGAAGCGCGCAGCCACGTCGCTGCGGCGGACCTTGCACCGGATCCCGTGGGCGACGCCTACCGGCGCTGGGGCTATCTCCAGGCCAACATCGATCCGCTGGACCGCCTGGCTCCTTACGAACATCCGGATATCACGGACGCGCGCAGCATCGGAAGCCGCGACGAGAATCAGAAGTGGCAGTCGATCTATTGCGGCCCGATCGGTTTCGAGTTCATGCACATGATGCAGCGCGATCGCGTCGAGTGGATGCGCGAGATGATCGAGGCGGGCCCGCCGCCGGTCGATTCACGCTGGGTTCTCTCGCGTCTGATGGAAGTCGAGTTGTTCGAGCGTTTCCTGCACCTGAAATACGTGGGAAGCAAACGCTTTTCCATCGAAGGCGTCGCGGCTCTGATTCCGTTGCTGGATTCGGTGCTCGATGCATCGGGTTCTCTCGGCGCTGAATACCTCTACATTGCGATGAGCCACCGCGGGCGTCTCAACGTAATGAAGGAAATCGTCAACCTTCCCATCGAGGATGTCTTCGCCGGTATCGAAGACGTCGACGCGCGCAGCGTTCTCGGAGCGGGCGACGTGAAGTATCACATCGGCGCCACCGGCCGCTACACCACGCGTTCGGGCCGGGTGATCGAAGTGCACCTCACCAGCAATCCCAGCCATCTCGAAGCCGTCAATCCGGTGGTGATGGGGCGCACGCGCGCGCGCCAGGAGCGCTGGGGCAAGGAAGGCGTCGACCGCATTCTGCCCGTGACGCTGCATGGCGATGCTGCCTTCGCGGGACAGGGTATCACGCTGGAAACCCTCAACCTGGCGGACATCAAGGGCTATGCGGTGGGTGGAACCATCCACGTCATCGTTAACAACTTCATCGGGTTTACCGCCGAGCCCGCCGCCCTGCACAGCACCCGTTTTTCTTCCGACGCGGGCAAGCGCATTTCGATGCCCATCATTCACGTCAACGCAGAAGAGCCGGAAGCCGTGTGGTGGGCAGGGCGCATCGTCTCTGAATATCGCCGGCGCTTCCACGACGACGTGCTGATCGACCTGATCGGCTTCCGTCGCTACGGTCACAGCGAAGTCGAAGACCCGACAGTCACACAACCGCTTCTCTACGACAAGATCGCGAAACATCCGCTAGCGTGGGAAGTGTACGCGCAGCGGCTGGGCCTCGACGATGCCACTATCGACGCCATGAAAAAGGAAGCCACCGAAGGTCTGAGCGAAAGTCACGAGAAGGGACGCGCCTACCAGAAGCGGCCCGTTTTCTGGACGCTTCCCAAGTTCTGGGGGAAGTACCAGGGCGGCGACTACGATCCGTCCTACGAAGTGCCGACCCACGTCGACATGCAGCGTCTGCGCACTATCGGTGAGCGCCTGACACGCGTGCCCGACGGATTCAACATCCACCCGAAGATCGCAAAACTGTTGCAGCAGCGCGAGGAAATGGTGGCGGGCATGCGGCGCGTGGATTGGGGCATGGCGGAAGCACTCGCCTTCGGATCGCTATTGACGGAAGGTATGCCGGTGCGCCTCACCGGCCAGGACTCGCGCCGCGGCACGTTCAATCATCGACACGCGGCCCTCATCGACACACGCACGGGAAGCGACTATGTGCCGCTCGCGCACATCGCCGACGGGCAGGCGCCGTTCGTTGCCATCGACAGTCCGCTCTCGGAAGCAGGCGCGCTGGGTTTCGAGTACGGGTACAGCCGTGAGTTCCCGGATGCGCTGGTGTTGTGGGAAGCGCAGTTCGGTGATTTTGCCAACGGCGCCCAGATCATCATCGATCAGTTCGTGTCCGCTGGAGAAGACAAGTGGAACCTGATGTCGGGCATGGTCATGCTGTTGCCGCACGGCAGCGAAGGACAGGGACCGGAGCACTCGAGCGCGCGCCCCGAGCGCTTCCTGCAGTTGGCGGCGCAGGACAACATCCAGGTCGCGCAGCCATCGACGGCGGGGAACTACTTCCACCTGCTCCGGCGCCAGGCCCTGCGCACGTGGCGCAAGCCGCTCATTGTCATGATGCCCAAGAGCACGCTGCGCGCCGAGCCCGCGTGCTCGCCGGTGGACGAACTGGCGACGGGAGCCTTCCGCCCGGTGCTGCAGGATGACGAAGCGCAGAACGTGCGCGGCATCATTCTCTGCAGCGGCAAGATCGCGCACGAACTGCGTGCCGAGCGTGCCGCGCGCGGTGCCATGGATCGCGCCATCGTGACCATCGAGCAACTGTATCCGTTTCCGGCCAATGAGCTGCGCGAGGCTCTTTCGCGCTATCCTTCCGATGCAAAACTGACCTGGGTCCAGGAGGAGCCGGCCAACATGGGCGCGCTCTCGTTTGTGCGCCATCGCATCAAGGAAACTCTGGGCGGACGCCACGTCACCAGCGTCAAGAGGTTCGAGAGCGCCAGTCCCGCCACGGGATCGGCCAAGGCGCACGCCCTGGAGCAGAAGGCGCTGATCAAGCTGGCATTCGCATACCGACACGTTCGTGGCGGCGTTGGATGAAGGGCGGGGACACTGCGCTGTGTCTCCGCCTTTCGCGTTGTTGCCCGTAATGCCCGGCAGTTCTCCGCCTTTTCGGCGCACCGCGTCGCGGTTGCAAAGTCCCGTTTGTGTACTGTTCTTGCTCTGCAGGAGCGGTCATAACCGGGAGAATAGCCGCCGCCATGCAGCTTGGGTTCGTCAAGAAAATCCGCGCGAGTTTTTCGGCCAAAATCATCATGCTCGTTGCCTCGAGCGTGATCATGACGTCGTTCGTGGTTGGACTCACCACGACGCGCAGCACGGGCAAATTTCTCACGGACCAGATGAAGGACCGCTTCCCGTCGATGCTCACCACGACGACCACGCGGCTGCGTCTATGGAGCGACCGCCAGCGTGGCGACGCGGAGGAGATTTCCAAGTTCTCGAGTCTGCGGCTGGCACTGTCGCACTACCAGGGCGCCACCACCACCGCCGACAAGAATCGGGTGCGTGATGAGATCGAGCGCACGCTACACGCTACGCTCGCCCTGTATCCCGAGTTCGAAGATATTCTGTTGCTGGATTCAAGCGGCGGTCTGAAAGCGTCCGCGCGCGGCAAGTTGTCCGAAGGCGCCGAGGATGCGTGGATGGAGTTGGGCGAGATGGGTTTCGACGCCGGCGTGTCGCCCCCGGTGGTCGACGCACACGGATTTCACCAGTGGGTGTTCACACCCGCGCCGGATGCGTCGCAGGACCAGTCGCAGCGCTCATGGCTGGCGGCGCGCGTCAATCTCTCGGGCCTCGATGCCGAACTCGTGGAAGTGAAGCTCGGGGCCGGCGGCGATCTGTTCATCCTCGACGGACAGGGGCGCTTTGTGACACAGCCGCGACTCTCGAACGATCGCCTGATCGGCACGGTCGCTATGCAGGTTCCCACGCGTCAGGAAGGGCCGGTCACTGTCGAGAGACGCCCCAACTACCGCAACCGTTCCGTATTTCACAGCAAGGTGCACCTGGACGAACTGGGTGCATGGCTCATCTACGAAGAAGACTACCAGCTGGCCATGGCGCCCGTGCTCGAAGCGCAGCGCCGCATATGGGTATCCGTGCTCATCGTTGGCGCCATCTTCATTCTGCTCACGCTGCGCATCGCGCAGTCGATCCTTCGTCCCATCAAGGGGCTCGCGATCGGCGCGCGTCGCATCAACGAAGGGTTGGTAGGGGTCAAGATTCCGCGCGGTTCCGGCGACGAAATCGGCCTGTTGATCGAGACCTTCAATGAGATGGCAATGAAGATCACGCTCTCGCAGGCGGAGCTTCAGTATAAGAACAAGATGCTTGCCTCGCAGTACGACCTGCTGGAAGAGAAGACCGAGCAGCTCGAGAAGCTGTCGGTCACGGACGGTCTAACCGGACTGTTCAACCATCGTCACTTCTGGAACCTGATGAACACGGAGATGACGCAGGTTGGCCTCAGCAATGGCAACCTCGCGCTGGTGCTGGTCGACCTGGACGATTTCAAGCGCGTGAACGACAAGTTCGGACACTCGGTAGGTGACATGCTCTTGAAGACTGTGGCTGATGTGTTGAGCGACACGGTGCGCGACACCGACATCGTGGCGCGTTATGGAGGAGAAGAATTCGCCGTCATGCTGCCGGACACCGACGAGGGCGGCGTGCAGAACGTGGCGGAGAAGCTGCGCGCTGCGGTGGAAACGATTCGCTTCAATGTGCCCGAAACTGACATCGTGCTCAAGGTTACCGTGAGCATCGGTGTGTCCGTGTTCCGCGGCAACCGCAGGGAATTCTTCAACGCGGCGGACCGGGCGCTCTACCAGTCCAAAGCGGCCGGAAAGAACTGCGTCCACTACGCGCTGTCATGACCCCAAGCGCGCGCGTCCGCGTGGTCGCGTGCATGCCTGTTGGCGTCCAGCGACAGTCAATTTTCAGCTTCGATAGTGCCGCACGAGCGCCTGCGATGAGCGGTGTATCGATACCGCCGCGGCGATCTTGAGTACATCACCGGGCAGGAACGGCAGCACGCCTACCGCAAACGACCTGGAAAGGTCGTGCGTGTAGAACAGAGTAAGGTGAGTCACACCGAGCACGAGAATGAAGATCTGCGCTGCCGTGAATGAAAGCACCTGCCAGGCGATCGCATTCGACTTGCGCAGCATCCATCCCACCAACAGGGGCGTGAACAGGAACGAGATCAAGTAGCCGCCGCTGGGCCCGGTCAGCACGGCGGGTCCGGTCACGCCCGTGGCAAAGAGCGGAAGCCCCGCGACACCCAGTCCCACATAGATGAGCTGGCTGAGCGAACCCCAGCGTGCGCCAATGGACGCGCCGGCAAGCATGACAAACAGCGTCTGCATGGTGATCGGCACCGGCTCGATGGGGATGACGATGTTTGCACCCAGCGCCGTGAGTGCCGCGAACGCAACCGCGAGCCCAACGCCGGCCGCGATCCGGCGTGCTCCGGTGGCGGGAAGCCACGCAGCGGCGGGAGTCAGCGGAAACGCACGGTTGGCGGTCACGGAATTCGTCGGGACAGTGCTCATGGTCAAACCTTTCCAGCGGCCGGTACGGCCGCGCAAGCGCTGGTGTCCGGAGATGTTGGCGTCCCCTGCCGAAAGTGTCAAGAGTCATTGCCCGGCGCGGGTCCGCCGGCGGCGCGCATGATGCGGCGGTAGAAATCGGCCTGCGGTTGCAGGTGCTGGCGCGGATCCAACGCCAGAAACGCGTCAACGCGCGCACAGGTGGCGTCGGCGTGCGCCTGAATAATTTTTGCGAACCACGTGGGAGAGCCCCGGTGGTCGAGCGCACCCGACCACGGGGAAACGGACACCGGGGCCGCTAACTCCGCGACCACGTGCACGGTTTTCCATCCGCGGCGTCGCGCCGGCGCGATGTCAGTGCGCGAATTGTCGCCGACGTAGAGAATCCGCCCAGGCTCCACGCCCAGGCGGGCTTCCACGTGGGCCGCGTGCGCATAGTCGATCACATGGGGGCCCGCTTCGCGCACGGCAGATGAGGGCGTGGCGTCGGAAAAGAATCGCGGCTTGCCCGCGTCCGTCACCACCACATCGAACAGATCCTGCCATGCGCCGCCCAGCACGTGGTCGAGAATGCGGGCGGCATAGAGCGGGTCGGAATTCGTCACTACGAAGAGCCGCTTGCCGCTCGCCCTCCAGCGCTGCAGCCCACCCACCACGTCAGTTACCGGGGAAACGTAGCGCGCGAGATCGCGCTCAATGTGGCGCTTGAGCTCGCCGTATGTGTGCGAACGGTCGAGCGAGCGCCGGATATCGCGCAGTGTGTGGGCGGCGTTGATGCTATCGGCCGCACCGTGGATGCGCGAGCCCAGCGTCGAGAAGAACCACAGTGTCGGAACGTCGAACGGAGAGTTGACGTGCCACGTGGTTGCTTCGTCGGCCGGATCGTGGCCGTGGTAGCTGGCCGTGATGGCGTCGTCATCCAGCCATTCCTCGCCGCGACGGGCCAGCTTCACGCGGCCATCTGCTCCGATCTTGATCACGTTTCCGTGGCGCAGGTCCATGGAGAGGCCGCGGGCCAGATGGGTGATGTCGTCGGTGGGGAAGCTGACCCCCGCGTGGCCGGCCGCCTCCAGGATGGGGACGGTTTCCGTGGCCGCGAGGATATTTACCGCGTGATCGTCGTAGAGGGCCAGAGTGTGGTCGAGGTCGAACCCGAGGGCGTCAATGGACGCCAGGTCCAGGGCTCGAATCGGGAACAGGAAGGTGGATGGATCGATCACCGCCATGGCCCGCACGGTAGCAATCGTTGCAGACGGGGTCAACGTGGCTAACATTTCGTTTGCCACAAACATTTGGCGGCGGTCTTAATGTGTTCCGGGAAGGAGCCGCACGCAGATCGTTGTCGCGTGAAAAGTTGCACAAGGCGATCCGGCAATTGCCCCTTGCATTCCAGAGGTAACCGGACTACCTATACGTTAGACGATGCAAATGGATCGTCTGGGACACTAAGGGCAAGGCTAGGGAACAGCGTTTTGGCGACGCCCCCCCGCGACGCAGGGAGTCACGTTCGGTATGAACCCCAAGTTTTTCACTGTGGAGGAAGCAAACGCCCTCACCGGATTTCTGGAAAATGCGCTCGAGCGTATCCGACGCAATCGACAGCGCTATTTATGGCTGCTCGAGGAGGTCGCGATACTCAAGTTGATCGTCGAGTGCGGCGCCGATGAGGCCAACCGCGACGCGCACGAGTTGGACGAGAAGACGCACGAGATCAAGATGGTGGAAGCGGAGATTGACCGCGCCCGGGCGTCGGTCCGTGATTCGGGTTGTATTCTGAAGGACGAGGAAAAAGGCCTGGTGGACTTCTTCTCGATCCAGAACAACACGGTGGTTTATCTCTCGTGGAAGAAGGGTGAAGAAATGGTTCGATTCTGGCGTTCCATCCGTGACGCCGATTCGAATGTGAGACGCCCGCTGGAAGGCTCGCCGTCGACATAAGTCGGCGACGTAGCGAACAACAGAAAAACACCGTCCGGTTGATGCCGGGCGGTGTTTTTCTATATACCTCGCGTCGGCAAGCCTCCGCGAGGGAATCCCTGATGCCACCTCACGTGCCTCGCGTCGGCAAGCCTGCGCAGAGGGAATCCCTGATGCCACCTCACGTGCCTCGCGTCGGCAAGCCTGCGCAGAGGGAATTCTACAGAACCGTGTAGTTGGGGCCCTGGCCACCTTCCGGCGGCGTCCAGCGAATGTTGTCGAGCGGACACTTGATGTCGCACGTCTGGCAGTGCACGCAGTTGGCGAAGTTGATCTGCAGACGTAGAGCGCCGCCCTCGTTCGCCACCATCTCGTACACGTTGGCGGGACAGAAACGATTGCACGGATAACGATACTTCGACACGCAAACGTCGTAGCAGATCCCGGTGTCGGGTACTTTCAAGTGCGACGGCTGGTCCTCGCCGTGCATGGTGCCGGAGAGGTAAACATCGGCAAGTTTGTCGAGAAAGCGCGCCCCGTCATACTTGCGTGGTTCGGGCAAATCGCGATCTACAGCATAATATTCGGCCACACTCTTGAGTGCATATCGCTCTTCCTTTTCGTGCGGCTCTCCCAGGATATCGGCGCCATTGGTCAACTGCTGGATGCCGAGGTGAAAGAACGCGCGCGGCATTCCCTTGGAAAGCGCCT
>CAZULB010000093.1:0-12507 GCA_964621155.1 uncultured bacterium
ACAGCGGCGCGGACGTGGAGACCGGCCGGGCCGCGACCGCGGCGGATGCGCTTGCGTCGCTTTCAAGGCGCGCGTGGGACGTCATCATGGTGGGCCGCGTGTCCGACTCCTCGACCGAGGCTTTGCTCGCCAATCTCTCGCGCCGCTACCCCGCGATCCCCGTGATCGCGATGGAGGCCGTGGCCAATGAGGAAGTGCGCCGCCAGGCGTGGGACGTCGTTCGTGCTGACGCATCGGTCCGCGACCTCGTCGCGCGCGCGGCGGAGGTATCGCGCCTGCGCCGCGAAGTGGCGCGCCTGGACGCGGTGCACGAAGTAGCCGCCCCGGCCGTGGCCCGCGCATTCGAGCAGGGCTCGGTGCGCGAGATGGAGCGCCTCATGATCGAAGCGCGCCTCCAGCGCCTGAACCAGAACCGGACGCATGCGGCCGCATCGCTGGAGATCAGCGTCCGCACGCTGCGCAACAAGCTGCGCGAGTACCGCGAGTCACCGCGTACGGTGGCCCCGGTCGAGCCGCGTTGACAACCTGACATAGCGTCGCTACATTTCTTGCAGTGAAATGATTGATTCACTGCAGGTTCATGTGCTGGTCCTCTCCGCGGATGCGACAATACGCCAGTCCGCGGGAGGGCCGGCTTTTTCCGGGGCCGGGGCGCGGGTCGAACTCGTGCCCACGGCCGCCGCATTGATGGACGCGATGACCGACGCTACCGCCGCCCTGGTCATCGACGAGGCCGCTGAGCCCGCCTACCTCTCGCTCATCCGCCGCGCCCGCAAGTCGAATCCCGGCGTGGACGCCATCGTGCTGGGCGGGCCCAAGTCGGAGCCCGTCAAACAGGACGAAAGAAGGGAAGGCGTCGACCTCTACGTCGAGCGCCCCTTCGAGCCGGCGGCGCTGCGCGCCACGCTCGAGCACCGACTCGCGCTGGTGTCGCTCAAAGCACGCGCGGGCATCATCGGGCGCAACTCCGCGCTGGAAGAAATGCTCGCCTCCGTGCTGCTCGTGGCGCCGACTGAAGTTTCCATCCTGATCCAGGGTGAGAGCGGTACCGGCAAGGACGTCATCGCGCGCGCCATTCACGTCCACAGCTCGCGTCACAATAATCCCTTCGAAGCCATCAACTGCGGCGCGCTGGCCGAAGGCGTGCTGGAGAGCGAACTGTTCGGCCACGAGAAAGGTGCGTTCACCGGCGCCGTGGCGCGGCGCGCGGGCCTGTTCGAGCGCGCCAACGGTGGCACCGTGTTTCTCGACGAAGTCGGGGAAATGAGCCCCAACATGCAGGTGCGCCTGTTGCGCGTGCTGGAGTCGGGAGAAGTGATGCGTGTCGGCGGCGTGGCGGGATTCCGCGTCAATGTACGCGTGATTGCGGCCACCAATCGCAACCTCGTGGAAGCTGTGCGCGACGGGACCTTTCGCCAGGATCTCTATTATCGCCTCAAAGGCGTAAGCCTCTACCTGCCGCCATTGCGTGAGCGCCGCGATGACATTCCGCTGCTCGTCCAGCACTTCGTTGCCCAGGCCAATCGCGCGCACCACAAGTCGGTGCGCGGCGTCGAAGCGGATGCGATGAAACGGCTGGTCGAGCATTCCTGGCCCGGCAACATTCGCGAGCTGCGCAACGTGATCGAGACGCTGGTGGTGCTCTCGCCGGTGCCGCGTATCACGCGCGCGCTGGTGGATGCACACCTCACACCCGACACCGGCGGTCCGGGGCTCTTTCCGGTGGCGCTGGGGCGCAGCCGCGACGACGCCGAACGGGAGATGCTCTACGGCGCCATGCTCGCCCTACACCGCGACGTGCGCGAGATTCTGCACCTGTTGCGCAGCGAAGGGGGCGGCGGGGTGCGCGAGGTGGGGCCGTTCGACAGCATGCGCGAGGTGCGACCGGACGCGGCCGAGCCCGCCGACCGCACACTGAGCCTGAACCAGCTCGAGCGGGCGGCGGTGCGTGAGGCGCTCAATCGATCGGCGGGGAATCGCCGGCGCGCGGCCGACTACCTGGGTATTTCGGAGCGCACGCTGTACCGGAAGATCAAGGAGTACGGCCTGGCATAAGGCTCGAGGCTTGGGGTCGTGTCGCCGGGCTGAGGTGATTTTCGAGCTTTGTCCGCGGTCGACGAAAACGGTATAATCTGACCAAGCTCCCCTGCTGAATACATGACGTTTTTCCAAACCTCCCCGACCCCGTTACCAAGGAAGACCATGCGGATTCGTATCGCCGGACTGGTCCTGTTGCTGCCCCTGGTGATCGTTGCACCCGCCTCGGCTACACGCCTGGCTGGCGAGTTCATGGCGCTTGGCGCCGGCGCCCGTGCGCTGGGCATGGGCGGGGCATTCGCAGCGGTGGCGGACGACGCCTCGGCCGTGTACTGGAACCCGGCGGGTATCGCGGGGATCGAGAAGCGCCAGGCCCTTGCCATGCACGCCGAGCAGTTCGGGGATCTGGTGAACTACAACTTTGGCTCCTACGTGCAGCCCACGCACCTGGTCGACCCGGAACGTAAGCCGGCGTTCGGCGTGGGGCTCATCCATCTCGGCGTGCCCGACCAGATCGTCACCAACCAGCTGGTTTTCAATGATGTGAATGGCAACGGCCAGATCGACCAGGGAGAGCTCGTCGACAAAGACGGTAACCCCTACGACGTGGCCACACTCCCGCACGAATCCGACAACAGCTTCGCCGGATTGGGCACCTTCGCGCTGCAAACCAGCGTCGGTAACGTGGGTGGCACGCTCAAGCTCATCTACCAGGACGCCATCGCCGGCGAGTCGAGCATGGGAATCGGCATCGACCTCGGCTTCCTGCGCCGCGACTTTCTGACTCCGAATCTCTCGGTGGGCGCCAAGCTGCAGGACGCCACCGGCACCTATCTGAGCTGGAGCACGGGCACCAACGAATTCATCTATCCGATGCTGAAACTCGGCACGGCGTACACACTCGTTTCCACCGGTTTCAATGGATCCCTCCTCGTGGCCGCGGACGCCGATGTTTTCTTCGACGATCGCAAGACGGCCTCGCAGTTCTGGACCGACACCTTCAGCGCCGACCTTCACTTCGGCCTCGAGTTGAACTTCCAGGACCACGTCATGCTGCGCGGCGGGCTCGACGGCGCCGCAGCGGAAACGGGCATGAATGAGACGGCGGGCGCGGGCGTGTACTTCGGGATGTTCGGTCTCGACTACGCGTACCTGCACCACGACGCCTTCGAGGCCACGCACCGCGTGTCGATCCTCGCGAGCTTCTAAGTCATCCGCTTTCGAACGCGCGGTGTCTTCGCTTGCTCAGACAGTGCTCGCGCGCGAGGATTGAAAATGTCATTTCGCGCGCTGCGCAACTCGCCGCGAAGACACGCGCGTCCGAAAGCTCCGGCGTCTGAATCAGCCGGGGTCTACAAAGGGCGAACCGCAAATAAGAAAGAGGCCGTCTCAACGCGAGACGGCCTCTTCGTTTTTCCGACTCTGGTGCGTGGGCTAGCGCGCGGTGTTCAGGCTGGCGCGCGGCGTCCATACCACCAGCACGTCGCCCGAGCGGATGCTCGATCGCGAGAGACCATTCCACGACATCAGGTCCGAGACGGACACGTTGAACTGTTTCGCAATGGAGTACAGCGATTCGCCGCGCTCGACAACGTGCTTCGACTTTTCGAAGCGCGCTTCGTCGGCCACCACCACGTTGGTCGAGGATGAAGTGTCGCGCGCTTCCGCCTGCTGGTACGACTGGTTTACGTAAATGGCGAGGCGTTGTCCGGCGTAGATGTGGCGCCGGCGCGAGAGATTGTTCCACGAACGAATCCGGTCGGCGCTGGTGTGATACTTTTCCGCGATCTCGCCCAGCGTGTCGCCCTTGCGCACCTTGTAGGTGATCTTCGTCTTGTCCGACGGCACCGCCGCATAGGCGGGGTACCTGGCGGCCGCGCGCTCCGCATAACGCGTGAGCGCGGCCTTGTCGACGCCGTTGCTCGGAATCATGTACGTCGGCTTGGAGTTCGCCAGATCCGGGTTCGAACGCACACCACCCGAGACCGGAATCATGAGCGTCTGCCCGACCTGGAGCATGCTCTTGCGCTTGAGGCCGTTGGCGTCACGCACCGCTTCCACCGACGTGCCGTACTTGCTGGCAATCACGGACAGCGTTTCGCCGCGCTTGACCTTGTGGTCCTTCCACGCCACGCGCTCCTCGGCGGGAAGTTCGGCCAGCGCCGCCAGGCACGACTCGCCCGCGCCCTGCGGGACGCGCACGTGAATCTCCATGTTGGGAGGCGTCGCACCGCGCTTGAACTGCGGATTCAAATCCTTGATGACGTCGCTCGTCGTGCCCGCGCAACGCGCCAGCACGTCGAGGTCGGTGGCTTCGCTTACCGTCACCAGGTCGTAGCGCAACGGCTCGACCTGCGGAATCGTGAAGCCGTATTTCGCGGGGTCGCGCAGAATGTAGAGCGCGGCCAGGAACTTGGGCACGTAGCGCTCGGTCTGCAGCGGAAGGTCGAGCTGCCAGAAATTCTCCGACTTCTGGCGCGCGACCTGGCGGGCGACGCGATACTCGCCGCAGTTGTAGGCCGCGAAGGCGAGGTACCAGTCACCCCAGATGTCGTAGAGATCCTTGAGATAGTTGCACGCGGCGTAGGTGGACGCCGTCACGTCGCAGCGCTCGTCATACCACCAGTTCACGCGCAGGTTGTAGCGGCGCGCGGTCCCGTTGATGAACTGCCACGGACCCACGGCCTTCGCGCTCGAGACCGCCTTGGTGGCGAAACCGCTCTCGATGAACGCAATGCAGATCAGTTCCTGCGGCATGTCGCGCTCGTCGAGAATCTTCTGCACCGTCGGCGCGTGGAGCTGCATGCGATACACCGCACGCTCGAAGCGCTCGCGCCCCGGACCCGTGAAATAGGTGATCCAGAAATCGATGCGCGGATTGCTGATGGTCGGGAAGATGGCGTTGTCGGTAAAAAAAGGACTGCTGGTACCCGACGGCATGTCGGGCCAGTGCGAGTTGGCCAGCGCGAGCGAGTCTTCGTCCGCGCTGTAGCTGTCCCCATCGACGAGAGTGTCCGTCTCGAGCGTGTCGAGCGCGCTCAGCGCATTGAGCAACTGCGCGAACTTCGGGTGATCCTCCGCGTGCGGGTGCAGGCGGATATAACTGTTGACGTCGTCGACCAGTGAATCGCGCGACGATGCGAAGCGCGCGGCATCACCGGTGGACTGGTAGCGTTTGGTCTGATCGAGGCGCGTGGCGAACGCATCGATTGACGATGAAGAGACCCCGCCGGCAGCCGCATCGGCGGCCTCGGGAGAAACCGCGGGCTGCTGCAGCTTGCTGACGTCGGAGTGGGAAGAGCAGCCGGTTGCTGCGATCAACATCCATCCGGCCAGTATCAGTAGGCCGATCGAGTTACGATGCGTCACTGGGAGCCTCCTGGAGCGCGGTTGGGCGCCTTGCGAGATTGAAATGAATCCCCGGCAATATGAGGTACGGTTTGAGCAATCGGCAAGCCAAAATCGGCGTCCTCGCGCCACAACCGGACGTATGCTTCGGATACCACTGGAAATGCAGCGCGTAAATTGGTTAAAATAGGTTAGTTGTAAACTCACGCAGGTATCGACTGTGACACGCATCTACGACCGGGACTTCCGATACCTTCTGGCTCAGCTCGTGCCCCAGCACCGTCTACCGCCGGATCTGCGGCGGGATGTTGGCCGGGCCCTCATGGGGAATCGAAGCGACGAGCTCCGCCGCGAATCCGTTCGCGCGCTGGAAGCTCTGTGCAACTCCGACTACCTGGAGCACGCCGGCCAGTTCACCGAGGATGGCAACGTGGTGCTCGCCTATCGGCGACCCCGCGGTGCCATGCGCCTCCGTATTGCCGTTCCGGTAGCGGAATGGAATGCCTGGTCCGGTTCCGCCATCGATGGCGTGGACACGCCACTGCGTGAAGATACCGCGCCGGCTGCGGAAAATTCCCACGCGCCGGTCATCGTTGCCGGCAGCGGTGACGTCCTCGAACTCCTGCCCGAAATCACGCGCTCCTTCGCGATCGGCGACGGCGCCGTGCCCGTGATGGATCGTCTCGACGCGTTGGTTGCGAAGCTCGAGTCGTGGCTGGGCTTCGCGCACGGTCATCTCGAGATTGTCGAAGATACGCTGGTGACCGGTGGCGATGAAGGAGGCGAGCGCGTGCGCGTTGTCTCCGACGACCGTTTGCGCGCAGCAGATCTTGTGCGCGGCGCGCTGGAGTCCGGCGCGCGGCGCTATGCGGCCCAGAATGGCACCACCCTGGCCGTGGCCCCGATCTTCATGTTCGGGAAGATTGTGGGCGCACTGCAGGCGCAATTCCAGACCGCGGCCACCGACGCCATCGACGCGCGCCTCGAAGCGGCGGCCGGTGTGATCCGCAGCGCCATCGAATTCAACCAGCGCTTCGCGAGTCTCACCTCGATCGATTCGCTTACCGGCGTCTACAACCGGCAATTCCTCGACCGGCAACTGCCGGTTGAAATCGAGCGCGCCATGCGCTCGGGCTCGGCGCTGTCCATGCTCGTGATCGACGTCGACGACTTCAAGCGCATCAACGACGAGCTGGGTCACAAGAAGGGAGACGAAGCGCTCGTTGCCATCACCGATATCATCCGGCGCAACCTGCGCAAGGTCGACATGCCGTTTCGCTACGGCGGCGAGGAGATCGTGATCCTCCTGCCGGGAACGCCGGAGTTCGAAGCGCTCCACACCGCCGAACGCTTGCGCCGCGTGATCAGCCAGTATCGCGGCTTCAAGGACGCCTTCGGCAAGGTGCGCGATCTCTCGGTGAGCGTCGGTGTCGCGGTCTACCCGGACACGGCGCGTGGTGGCGAGCAACTCTTCTCCCAGGCCGACGAGGCCATGTACCGCGCCAAGCAACGCGGCAAGAACCAGGTGGTGCTATACTCGAAGAAGTGACGCGCGGAGGGCCGCGCGTGTTCGGGAGGTGGCGGCGGTGGTGTGGATTCTCATCCTGGCCGTGGCGGCGGGCGTCGCGCGGCATCTCTTGCTGTTTCTCATGGCGGTGGCGGGTGTCTGCGTGGCGGCGCGGCTGCGACGGCGCGTGGCGTGGCTGTTGCTGGCGCTGGTTGCATGCGGTGCCGCCGCACTGGGTGCGCGTGCCCGCACGAATCATGCGCACGATTGCGATGTGGTCGAGCGCGTCGCGGCGGCGGCCGGGGCGGCGAACGTCGCGCTGGAAGGAACGGTCAGCGGTTTTCCCCAGGCAACCGCGCCGGGCACGGCGTTCGATTTCACCACCAGCATCGACGGACGCCGCGTGCGCTTGCTGGCGCGCGGTGATTTTTTCAACGCGTCGTACGGCGACCGCTACCGCTTGCGCGCGCGTTTCATACCCCAGAGCTCATCCATGCGCAACTTCATCGCCGCGCGCGGCGTCGCCGGCGTGGTGCGCGTACGCGCGCGCGACGTGACCTTGCTCGGGCGCGGCGGCGACCCACTGCTGCGCGGATGCTTTTGGCCGCTCCACCGTTTTGCCCGCACGCGCCTCTCGCGCGCCATGGGGGCCGATGCGGGCCTCGCCATCGGAATGTTGCTTGGTGAGCGCGCGCAGCTTGCCCGGCCAGTACGCGACGCAGTGCGGCGCCTGGGCATTACGCACCTGCTCGCCATCAGCGGCATGCACCTCACCACCGTCGCCGGTTGCGTGCTGATGGCGACGCGTCTGTGGCCGCGTGGTCGCGCCGCGTTGCTCCTGTCCGCGCTCACCGTCTATACCTTGACGGTGGGAAGCGTCGAATCGCTGACGCGGGCCTACGTGATGGCGGCAGTTCTGATCGCTTCCCACGCGGTGATCAGACCGGTGCGCCCGATCGACGCTCTGGCGCGCGCGCTGCTGCTGATGGCGGTCGCGTCACCGCTGTGCCTGCGCTCGGTGGGTCTACAACTGTCGTTCGCCGCCACGTTCGCAGTGCTATTGGTCCTGCGGCAACAGCGGCGGCCATCGCTGCCGCGAGGCCGGCGACAACGCTGGAGCACGACGGCGCTGCGGTCGCTGGGCTCGGCGTTCGTGATGAGTCTCGCGGTGGAAGTATTCATCGCACCACTGCAGTTGCATCATTTCCACAGTCTGAGTGCCGTCGGTCCGGCGGCGACCGTGGTGTTCTTCGTCCCCGTCACCTTGCTTCTGCTCGGCGCCGTACCGGTGGTACTCATCGCGGCCATCGCGCCCGCATGGGAAGGACCAGGACACCTGCTCGGGCTGCTTTCGCTGTGGACCACGAATGCATTTCTCTGGTGCGGACGATTGGCGCCGGGGCCCCTTGCACTGCCCGAACCGAATCCGTGGCTCTACTACGGAGCGCTGGTGGCGGGCTGGGCGTTTCGAGCCCACGCGGCCGGGTGGCTGGCAGCCGTAGCCGGGATGACGCTGGCGTTCTGGCTGCGGTGGTGATGACCACGGATGGGGCGTCAGGACGCCGCAAATGGGCCATTTTTGCTGTGGGTGCCGCCACAAGGCCGGTGATATAGTGCGGCATGGAAGGCGCGGAATGAGCACGGCCAGATGCCGGGTCGCGGTGTTTGCCTCCGGGCGGGGAAGCAATTTCAAAGCGCTGGCGGAGCGCTGCCAGGATCCGGCCTTCTCCTGCGTCGTCGCGTGTCTCGTCACCGATGATCCTGCCGCGCCGGCCGTCGCCGTCGCTCGAGACTTCCAGATTCCCGTGCACGTTATCGATGCGGGCCCGCGCCGCGGGCGCCTGCGTCCCGGAGCCGAGGCCGAGATCGTGCGGCATTGCCGCGACGAGGGCGTGCAGCTCATCGTGCTCGCGGGATTCATGCGCATCCTGGAAGGTGACGTCCTCGAAGCGTTCGCGGGGCGCGTGATGAACATTCATCCTTCGCTCCTGCCGAGTTTCAAGGGGCTCAGCGCGCAGCGCCAGGCCTTCGAGTACGGCGTGAAGATCGCCGGGTGCACGGTTCATTTCGTGGACGCGTCACTCGACGGCGGGCCCATCATTCTGCAGTCCGCCGTTGGGGTACACGACAACGACGACACCGAGGTACTGCGCGCTCGCATTCTGGTGGAAGAGCACAGAATTCTGGGGCGCGCGGTCGACCTTTTTGCGCGCGGTCGCCTGCAGATTGACGGGCGCCGTGTACTGGGTACAGAAGAGTAGATTCCTCAGCAGCCAATACATAAAAGGAGCTCACCATGCCGCAAGCACTCGCCAGCACGGCCGACCTGGGACTCAAGCCCTCGCGCGCGGGAAAAGTGCGCGACGTTTTTGATCTCGGGGACAAACTCTTGATCGTTTCCACCGATCGCCTGAGCGCATACGACGTCATCCTGCCCACCCGCCTTCCGGGCAAGGGAGTCCTGCTCACGCAGATCACGATCGGCTGGTACGAGCACTTCGGCTCCGCGCTGCGCACGCACTTTCTCACCTCGGAGATATCGGAGTACCCGGAGCCGTTCAAGAACCGCAAGGAGCTCGCGGGCCGGAGCATGCTGGTCGCCAAGGCACAGCGCTTCGACATCGAGTGCGTGGTGCGCGGCTACCTCAGCGGCTCGGGATGGAAGGAGTACAAGGCGTCACAGTCGGTGTGCGGCATCAAGCTTCCCGCCGGTCTGACCGAATCGGCCGAGCTGCCCGAGCCGATCTTCACCCCGGCCACCAAGGAAGACGAAGGTCACGACGAGAACATCTCGTTCGAGCGCATGTGTGAGCTCGTTCCCCGGGATCAGGCGGAAGCGCTGCGCACCCTGAGCATTGACCTCTACAAACGCGGGCGCGACTACGCCCGGCAGCGCGGCATCATTCTGGCCGACACCAAATTTGAATTCGGTCTCATCAATGGCCACATTACGCTGATCGACGAGGTGCTGACCCCGGATTCGTCGCGGTTCTGGCCCGCCGACAAGTACGCCCCCGGCCGCGGCCAGGAGAGTTTCGACAAGCAGTTCGTACGCGACTACCTCGACGCCAGCGGCTGGGATCACAACCCGCCCGGCCCCGAGCTTCCCGCCGACGTCGTTACCCGGACCATCGCGCGCTATCGCGAGGCGCACGACCTGTTGTTTCCGAATCGCAACGTGGAGAAATACCTGTGAAGCAAACCATGAAAATGTCCACCGCATTGATCAGTGTCACCGACAAGACGGGGCTGCCCGAGCTGGCAGCCGCGCTCTCGGCGCGGGGTATTCACCTTATTGCGTCGTCGGGCACGCGCGCCTTCCTCGAGGAGCAGGGAATGGCGGTGGAGGAGATTTCAGCCTACACCGGCAGCCCCGAGATCCTGGGCGGCCGCGTCAAGACGCTCCACCCCAAGATCCACGGCGGCATCCTGGCCGACCGCGACAACCCCGAACATGTGCGCACGCTCGAGACGCACGGTACGTCTCCCATCGATTTCGTCATCGTCAATCTGTATCCGTTCGAAGCGAAGTATCGGGCGGGGTTGCCGGCGGGTGAGATGATCGAGTACATCGACATCGGCGGCATCACGCTGATTCGCGCGGCGGCCAAGAACCACCGTCACGTGACGTTGCTCACCGATCCGTCGCAGTACGCGGCTGTGATCGACGAAATCAAGCGCGACGGCGTCACCAGTCTCGCCACCCGCACGCGCCTCGCGGCCGATGCGTTTGCGCTGACGGCGACGTACGACGCGGCCATCAGCCGCTTCATGCGCACGCAGGCGCCGTCGGACGGGCTGCCGGCGCGACTGCCCATCGGGCTGACCAAGGTGACCGACGTGCGCTATGGCGAGAATTCGCACCAGCGCGGCGCGCTCTACAGCACCATCGCCGACTCTCCCTTCACCGCGATGACGCAAGCGCAGGGCAAGGAACTCTCGTTCAACAACTACCTCGACGTGATGGGCGCTTTCGCGCTCGTGCGCGATCTGGGTGCGGGCGCGGTTGCAATCATCAAGCACAACAATCCGTGCGGTGCGGCGTGGCTCGGTGAGCCCCTCGCGTCGTGGCGGCGCGCGCTCAAGACCGATACGGTGAGCGCGTTCGGCGGTGTGGTTGCAGTCAACGGCAGCATCGGCGGCAAGCTGGCGGAAGAAATGAACGAACTCTTCCTGGAAGTCGTCGTCGCGCGCAAAATCGAAAGCGACGCCGCGGCGCTTTTCGCGAAGAAGAAGAATCTGCGTGTGCTCACCATTCCGGCGGCGCACTGGGAGCAGCCCGCGCCCGCGCTCATGGGCGTGTGGATGTACGACGTCGCCATGGTGCAGGACGAAGACAGCGGATTCCCCGAGCTCGGTGAGTTGAAAACGGTGACGAAGCGCGCGCCGTCGGCGGCGGAAGCGACCGCGCTCGAGATGGCGTGGAAGGTCGCGAAGCACGTGAAGTCCAACGCCATCGTCGTGGCCGACAAGGACGGCACGGTCGGAATCGGCGCGGGCCAGATGAGCCGCATCGATTCATCGCACCTCGCGGTGCGTAAGGCGGGCATTGCCGGGCTCGAGGTAAAGGGCGCCGTCGCGGCATCGGATGCATTTTTCCCGTTTGCCGACGGAGTGATGGAGCTGGCGAAATCGGGGATCGGAGCGGTGATTCAACCCGGTGGGTCGATTCGCGACGATGAAGTGATCGCGGCCGCCGACGGAGCCAACCTCGCCATGGTGTTCACCGGCCGGCGTCATTTCCGTCATCTGTAATCGACATGGCACACAACGGCATCGTCATACTCGACTACGGCAGCCAGTTCACGCAGCTGATCGCGCGCCGCATTCGCTCGAAGGGCGTCTTCTCGCAGATTCTGCCCTGGAGCGCCACGAGCGAGCGCATTCTCGAAAGCAAACCGCGCGGCGTGATCCTCTCCGGCGGTCCGGCCAGCGTCTTCGAAGACGGTGCTCCGACGCTTCCGGCCGATATCTGGAGCTGGAACGTGCCGGTTCTGGCCATCTGTTATGGCATGCAGCTGGTGGGGCGCGACCTCGGGTTCGAAGTCGAGCGGCTGGGCAAGGCCGAATACGGCAAGACGCGCATCAGCGCCGACATCGAGCACCCGCTGTTCCGCAACACTCCCCGCGAGCAGACCGTGTGGATGAGTCACGGTGACACGGTGCGCGGCAACGGGAAGAGCACGGGCATGCAGGTTCTCGCGACATCAACCGCGAGTGAACTGGCAGCGTTCCATTTCCCGCCGCGCAACGTCTACGCCGTGCAGTTCCACCCCGAGGTGCACCACACCGCGCACGGCGAGCAGATCATCGAGAATTTTCTTTTCGAAGTTTGCCACTGCGAGCGCAGCTGGTCCGCGGGCGCCATAGTCGATCAGATGGTACGCGAGATTCGTGATCAGGTTGGAAGCGGCCGCATCATCTGCGCGGTGAGCGGCGGCGTCGACAGCTCGGTCGTGGCATGTCTGATCGACAAGGCGGTCGGGAAGAACCTCTTCTGTGTCTTCGTGGACAACGGTCTTTTGCGCGACGGCGAGCGCGAAGGCGTGGTCGATCTACTCGGCACGCATCTGAGCGCGCCCCTCGAGGTCGTGGATGCAAGGGAGCGTTTTCTC
>CAZULB010000094.1:0-12414 GCA_964621155.1 uncultured bacterium
CCACGTCGCGGCTCGCGTCCTTGAACTTGCGGATCGATTTCCCCATCGCTTCGGCGAGTTCGGGCAGGCGGCGGGGTCCGAAGATGACGAGCACGATGATCAGGATGACGACCAGTTCGTTCCAGCCGACCGGTCCGATGAACGCAAACATGTCTCCTCCAAAACTGCTACCAGGCGTAGCGTAAGAATGCGAGCACGGCAAATATGCCGATCACGCTCATGAGGTTGGCTCGCAGTGAGAACCCGAACGTGACGCTGAACACGACGAGGTCGAGGTGCACAGGTCCGGCGTGATATTCGATCGTGTTGACGAAAACGTCGCGCAGAACCTTGCCTTCGGGAAGAATGAGACCTATGGCCTCCCCGAGCACGGTTCCCACGACGATCCCAAGAAACAGTAAAAGCGCGACCAGCGCTAACGAGCGTCTTGCACGCGACGCCAAACGGGGCCTCCTCGCTCCTTGAGCCTCAAGAATACGGGACCGGCGCTACGGCGCCAAGCCCTTTTCAACCTCAAGCCCGAGCTTGAGTTGGGTGCAGTCCAGGCCCAGGATGAGGGTGGCATCCTCGCCCGCCCCCCCGCTGAGTTGCTCCACCACATGCCGGCAGCCGATGCGATCGGCCAGAAGCCGCGCTTCACCGCCGCGCCGGCGCACCACCAGCATCGATTCCGCATAATCGGAACGCGCTGCGTTGCCGGTCCGCACGACCTCCACACCGAGGGCCTCGAGCGCGCCCGCGGCGTCGTTGGCGACTCCCGAGAGGCCGCTCCCGTTCTCGACCGCGAGGCGCAGGGCGCGTGTGCGGCCGTCGCCGTCGGTCTGGCGCACAAAGAGGCTGAAGCCGACCGACGCGGCGCACAGGCACAACACCACGACCGACAATCCGACCACGAGCTTCTGTTTGAGCCCCTTGCGCACCGCGCGACGGTTGCGTTTCTTCCTCGACTTGCCTGCCATGGCTTCCCTCCCGTGCTACGACTCGCGCAGCGCGCGCTGCAGACGGTCGTAGGTGTCGTTGAGATCCTCGGAGACCACGCGCGTTTCACCCACGGCCGACATGAAATTGGTGTCGCCGTGCCAGCGCGGAACCATGTGCATATGAAAATGTCCGACGATGCCCGCACCCGCGCTGCGCCCCAGATTGGCGCCGACATTGATGCCATCCGGACCGTATGCGCGCGTGATGGCGCGCTCGCAGCGCGCCAGCAACTGCACCATCTCGCCGCCTTCTTCCACGCCGAGGTCACTCACCTTTTCGACGTGACGGCGTGTCACCACCATCAGATGTCCCGTAGTGTACGGATAGCGATTGATGACCACGAACCACTCGCGGCCGCGCTCGAGGACGAAGTGGGCGCGGTCCTGCGACGGATCGGCAGCAAAGTTGCAGAACAGGCAGCCGTCCACGGGCTCACCCATGAGATACACAGACCTCCACGGGGCGTACAACCGCCCCATCATGGCTGATCACTGACGAAGCGGCGCACGGCGTCGAGCTCGTCCGGGTTGTTGACACCCGCCACTTCGCGCGCGTCCGCGATACGCCACGCCGCCACACGCTTTCCTTCCGCCGCCAGCAGGCCGATGACATCGGTGATGTAGTACTCGTTCTGGGCGTTCCGGCGGGTAACGCGTTTGAGCGCGGGAAACAGTTCCAACGCCTCAAAGCAGAACAGACCCGAGTTGATTTCGCGGATCGCACGCTCGCTGTCGCTCGCGTCCTTCTCTTCCACAATGCGCAACAAGCGGCCCTGGTCATCACGCACGATGCGTCCGTAGCCGGTGGCGTCGTCGAGTTCGGCCGTCAGCACCGTGGCCGCCGCGCGCTCGTGCTGGTGATAATCGATGAAAGCGCGGATGGTGGCCGGGCGCAGACCGGGCACGTCGCCGTTCAATACCACAATGCTGCGGGAGTGCCCGGAGAGGGCGGCCGCGGCCTGCATGACCGCATGGCCGGTTCCGAGCTGCTGCTCCTGGCGCGCAAAAAGCACATCCGCGCCCGCGCACGCGGCCTCCACACGCTCGGCCTGGTAACCGGTGATCACCACGATGGGCGCGGCGCCGATGGCGCTGACCGCATCGATCACGTGCAGCAGCATGGGCCGTCCGCCCACGGCGTGGAGCACCTTGGGCAGATCCGACTGCATGCGCTTGCCCATGCCCGCGGCCAGGATCACGGCGGCGACATGGGGATGAGAATGAGAGTGTGAATGGCTCATATGCGGACTGAAATCGCGGTTGCGCTCTCAATACAGCATGACGTCGGCGCGAACCTGGTCGTCATGCACGTCGAAAACCATATTGTCGATGAGCCGCGTCGTGCCTGCGAACGCGGCGAGCGCGAGTATAACCCTGCCTTTCGCAACGTCCAAAGCGGAAAGATCGGAGGCGCTGCGCAGCTCGGCATAGTCGACACGCTCGATACCGGCACGCCGCAGGGTATCCGTGGCCGCCGCCTCGATGCGCCGCGCATTGCGTTCTCCCGACTCCAATGCGCGTCGCGCGGCTTCGAGAGCCGCGTAAAGCGCCGCCGCCTGCGCGCGTTCGACGGGCGCCAGGTAGCTGTTGCGCGAACTGACCGCGAGCCCGTCGTTCTCACGCACCGTGCGCGCGAGAAGAAGCTCGATATCGAACGCCAGTTCGCGCACGAGTGCGCGCACGAGCAGGGCCTGCTGCGCGTCCTTCTGCCCGAACACGGCCACGTCCGGACGCACGATGTGGAAGAGTTTCGCGACCACGGTCGCCACCCCGCGCAAGTGACCGGGACGATGGTGCCCGTCCAACGGCTCGCTCAATCCTTCCACCTCCACCCAGGCGCGCTGCGGGCCCGGATACATCACGTCCGTGCCCGGCGCGAAAAGGACGTCGCAGTGCCAGCGCCGCAGGAGTTCGGTGTCGGCTTCGAGGGTGCGTGGATACCTGGCAAGGTCTTCGCCGGGGCCAAACTGCGCGGGGTTCACAAAAATGGATGCCACCACCAGCGCATCGCGCACGCTGTGCGCCGTGGCCACGCAGGCGCCGTGGCCCTTGTGCAGCGCGCCCATGGTGGGAACGAAGACAACGCGACGGTTGCGCCGCTCGGATTCGAGGTGCTGGCGCAGGGGCTCGATGTCGTGGAAGACACGCATGCGCCGCGCCGGCTAGTCGGACGAGTAGCTGTGGTCGAGATCGGGGAACTTGCCGGACTTGACGTCGGCGGCGTAGTCGGCGAAAGCGCGCGACATGGTCGCGCCCACCTCCGCGTAACGCTTGACGAAGCGCGGCGTGAAGCGGGTGTCGATGCCGAGCAGGTCGTTCACCACCAGCACCTGGCCGTCGCAGTCGGGCCCGGCGCCGATGCCGATGGTGGGAATGCGCACGGCTTCGGTGATGCGCCCGGCAAGCTGCCACGGCACACCTTCCACCACGAGCGCAAAACAGCCGGCGGCTTCCAGGAAGCGTGCATCGTCGAGCACGCGCTCACCATCGGGCGCGTCACGTCCCTGTACACGGTAGCCCCCGAACTGGTTCACGGACTGCGGCGTGAGACCGACGTGTCCCATGACGGGAATGGCCGCGTCGACGATGGCGCGTACGGGCGCTTCCACACGGCGCGCGCCCTCGACCTTCACCGCTTCCGCGCCACCCTCTTTCACCAGCCGCCCGGCGTTGCGCACCGCATCTTCCGGCGCGGCCTGATAGCTCATGAAGGGCAGGTCCCCGACCACGAGCGCGCTCGGGCGCGCCCGCGTCACCGCCTGCAGATGGTGCACCATGTCGTCGACGGTCACCGGGATCGTGCTTTCGTGGCCCAGCACCACATTGCCGACGCTGTCGCCGACCAGGATCACTTCAATGCCCGCCTCATCTTCGAGGCGCGCGGTCGGATGATCATAGGCAGTGAGCACGACGATTTTCTCGCCGCGCTTCTTCATCTCGAGAAGCGTACGCACCGTAACCTTTGCGCGTGGTTTCATCGCGTCTCCCACGAGGGCACGTAGAACTCGGTGTTCACAACCGGTTCCGCGATCCGGCGTAACAGATCCGCGAAGTGGCGCTCGTCGTTCACGAAATCCATGGCGTCCGTGTTCACGATCAGAAGCGGCCCCGAAGAATAATTGAAGAAGTAGTGGTTGAACGCGTCGTTGAGGGCATCGAGATAGTCGCGCGAGAGCGCGCGTTCGTAATCGCGGCCGCGGATCTGCACACGGTCGAAGAGCACCGGCGCCGACGCCTGCAGGTACACCGCGAGGTCGGGCTTGTTGACCTTGGCTTCGAGCTCGGCCGCGACGCGTTCGTAGAGGGCCAGTTCGTCATCCGAGAGGATCACGTTGGCGAAGATACGATCCCGCGCAAACACATAGTCGAACACCAGGAGATCGGCGAAGAGGTCGTTCTGGGTGAGCGCCATCTGTTGCTTGTAGCGGTTCATGAGAAACACGAGCTGGGTCTGAAAAGCGTACGCACCGGCGTCTTCGTAGAACCGCTCCAGAAACGGATTGTCGACCACGCGGTCCTCGATGAGGCGTCCACCCAGCCGGCGTACGATCAGGCGAGCCAGTGACGTCTTCCCCACCCCGATATTGCCTTCGATGGCGATGCGGGTGCAGCCGCGCGCGAGAATGCGCTCCCGAATATCCGCGTAGAGTGCGTCCATGTCAGCCCATCGTCCGTCCCGAGATGCGCTCCACACCACCGGCGCCCGTCCCCAGATTCGCGATCAAATCGGACACCGCGCGGCCGGTTTTCGGACACACGAAAGTCGGCGCGATCTCGCCAAGCGGTATCAGCACGTAGGCGCGGGAATGGAAACGGGGATGCGGGAGGACGAGCGTATGGGAGGCGCCGGTTTCGGCGCCGTAGGTGATGAGATCGAGATCGATCTCGCGCGACTCAAGGTGACCACTGGTTCGTCCCATGCCCGCCTCAATCGATTGCATTCGTTCTAGCAAGTCGACGGCGGGAAGTAAAGGTTCAACTTCCACGACAGCGTTGATGAAACGGGGCGCGCCGGGAATCCCGTCCGCCTCCGACTCGTAGAGCGAGCTCATCCGGTTTACGCGCGCGGCTCCGGAGCCGGCCAGCGCGCGCAATGCACCCAGCACCGCGGCTTCGCGGCGCCCCAGGTTCGATCCCAATCCGACGTATGCAATCACCGGTGGGACGGCGCTTGCGCGACCCTACAACAGAGGCGCGTCGCGCGCGAGAAACACTTCGACGTGAGAAAGATTGTTGGGAAAAGGAAGATTGAGTTTGCGCAGGCGGATCTCGACACGCGAAACCGGGAACGCCTCCACGATGGAAGCGAGGATTTCGTCGCCCAGCGATTCGAGTAGTCGGTAGCGCTTGTCGCTCCCGACCACTTCCATCACTTTGCCGTACACCGACTCGTAGTTGATGGTGTCCTGCAGTGAATCACTTCGACACGCGGCGGAGAGATCGCAGTGAATGTCGAGGTCGATCTGAATCTTCTGACCAACCTCGCGCTCCGCCGGCGAGACGCCATAGAACCCGAAGACCGTGATGTCCTTGAGCCTGATGACGTCCGCCACGTGATGTTTCCTAGTCGACGAGTCCGCTCAGGTCGCGCGTGAGCAGGCTGGGCGTGCCGTTGTCGCTGAAGCCCCACGCCGGGAAAATAATCACGTTGTTGCCCGTCCAGGCCGGCTTGAGCGACATCACTCCACGGTACTTCGCAACCTGACCGTTGGCCGTCGTCGGGGTGACGGGCACGGGGTCAGTGAGCTTGCCCGCACCCAGATCCGCGGCCGCGATCCAGTTGCCGCCGCCGCGACTCTGTCGATAGACCAGCCAATTCCCATCCGGCGAAAACGCCATGTCGCGCACATTGTCGCCGGCCGGCACCTCGACGCGCGCGGTGGCGGCGCCGCCAGTCGTGACGAGATAGATGGCTCCGCCCGTCGAGGCGGCGAGCTGGCTGCCATCGGCGGACCAGACGACTTCGGCCGGTCTTGGCATCGCGACCGGAATGACTGTCGCGCCCGTTGACGTCGTCTGCACGAGATAGAGTGTGTTGTCGGCCGCCACGACGGCGAGTATCGATGAGACTGGATTCCACGCCATGATCGGCCGGGCCAGGGCGGGGCCGGGGCTGCCGCTGGTGATCGAGCCGGCGGTGTCGGTCAGGCGAACCGCACTGGCCGGGTTGGCGTCCACCGTGTTGCCGGTCATGGGCGAACCGTACAGCTCATACTGGCCGTTGCGATTCTTGTCCATCACGTACACAAACCAATTGCCGTCGGTGGAGAAAGTCGGGAACCACGCGCGCGGCGACGTGAGTGCGTGAGTGATGTTGCGGCGCTTGTCGGCCACGAGATCGTAGGTGTAGACGTGGAACGAATCCGGCGACACGCCGTCCTCGGCCTGAACCAGCCCCTGGTACCCGACCACCTGGCCGTTGGGCGAGAAGGACGGATAGTTGAACACGTTCCGCTCCAGACTTCCGAGCTTCGCTCCATCGACATCGATGCGCCGCTGAATTCCCGAGGTCAGGTCGCCCACATAGATATGACGCGGCCGCGGGTTGAAAGAAAGCACGAGCGAGTCGGCGGCGTGCGCCACCAACGCGCCGGTTCTTGAGTACACAACGTTGATGCCACTGAATCGGTTCGGAGTGTTGTTGGGAGTTACCGCGTCGGAAACCACACCACCGATGTACTGGCTCACATCAACGCCAAAATCGACGAATGGCGTTTGCAGGAAATGAAAATCCGGGCCCGTGCCGATAAGGTTGATCTGCCCGGCGTCGGAACCGACGAGCGTCGAGCCGCTGCCGGTGAAGACGATGGCCTTGTTGCTCGACGAGTTGACGTCGTTGGTCACCCTGGCGGTAACTGTGTAGATGCCGGAGGCGGCCGGCGCGACCCAGCGCACGGTCTGCTTGTTGGCTTCCACGAAAGTCCCGCCGTCCGCGGACCATTCATAGACCGGAAAATCGTTTTCGTTCTGGGCAGACGATGTGACCACCGCGGTGAACAGGAGTGTGTCTCCCGGGGCACCAACCTTGGGCTCGTTGATGACGCTTTCTACCGTGATGGGACCCGTGCTGCCCTCGACGATTTCTTCGGGCTTCTTGTCCTCTGAACATGCTGCCAGTGCCAGCAGCATTACGGCGGCCGCCATCCAGGCGCTGTACCTCGAAATGTCCGTCGTCTTCACCTGCAAAAACCTCCGCTACGGGGCTGCATCCTGACTCTTCAGTTTTTTTGATCTTCGGAAGGACACACCAGGTGGGGTGGATCGTTGCGGTTACGATACGGTGCCAAGCGCCATATTTTCAAGGGGTATTTGGCCCGCCTTCCCGTCCCTCCCGCCCACTCGGAGCGGGATTCCGAGCCCGGCGGTCCCAAAAGAAAACGCCGCCAGCCCTGCGGCCGGCGGCGTTCCCGGGATCCCTTTGTGGGGGATCGATCAATACATGTCGCCCATGCCGGCGCCGGCACCGCGAGCGGGAGCCTTCTCCTCTTCCGGAATGTCCGTGATCACGGCTTCCGTGGTGAGAAGCATGGCCGCCACGCTGGCTGCATTCTGCAGCGCGCTGCGCGTCACCTTGGTCGGATCCACGATGCCGGCCTTGAACATGTCGACGTACTCGCCGGTCGCGGCGTTGTAGCCGATGTTCTCCGCCTGCTTGAGCACGTGCTCGACGATGAGCGAACCCTCGGCACCCGCGTTGGTCGCCACCTGGCGCAGCGGAGCCTCGAGCGCGCGACGGATGATCTCAACGCCGATGGCGGCGTCGCCCGTCTCCTTCACCTTTTCGAGCACCTTGCTCGCGCGCAGAAGCGCGATACCGCCACCCGGCACGATGCCCTCTTCCATGGCAGCGCGCGTCGCTTCCTTGGCGTCTTCCACGCGGGCCTTCTTTTCCTTCATCTCGACTTCGGTCGCCGCGCCGACATTGATGACCGCAACGCCGCCGGCCAGCTTGGCCAGGCGCTCCTGCAGCTTCTCCTTGTCGTACTCCGACGTGGTCTCGTCGATCTGGGCACGAATCTGCTTCACACGCGCCTTGATGTCGGCCGGCTTGCCCGTGCCCTCGACAACGGTCGTGTTGTCCTTGTCGATGGTGATGCGCTTGGCTTCGCCAAGATCACCCATCTGGGTGTTCTCCAGCTTGAGGCCCGCCTCCTCGGCAATGACCTTGGCGCCGGTCAGGATGGCGATGTCCTCGAGCATGGCCTTGCGGCGGTCACCGAAGCCGGGCGCCTTCACCGCGCACACCTGAAGCGTGCCGCGCAGCTTGTTGACGACCAGCGTAGCGAGCGCCTCGCCCTCGATGTCCTCGGCGATGATGAGCAGCTGACGGCCCTGCTGCGCCACCTTCTCGAGCACCGGGAGCAGATCCTTCATGGACGAAATCTTCTTGTCGTACACAAGAATCTTCGCGTTCTCGAGGACGACTTCCATGCGCTCGGGGTTGGTCACGAAGTACGGCGAGAGGTAGCCGCGGTCGAACTGCATGCCCTCGACCACATCGAGCGTGGTCTCCATGCCGCGTGCGTCGTCGACGGTGATGACGCCGTCCTTGCCCACCTTCGCAAACGCGTCCGCGATCAGCTTGCCGATCTCGGGGTCGTTGTTGGCGCTGATGGTGGCAACGCTGCCGATTTCGTCTTCCTTGACTTTCTTGCTCTTGGCCTTGAGGTCTTCGACAACGGTCTCGACGGCCTTCTGAATGCCCTTCTTGATGTACATCGGGTTGGCGCCGGCGGTGACGTTCTTGATGCCTTCCTTGATGATGGCCTGCGCCAGAATCGTCGCCGTGGTGGTGCCGTCGCCCGCGACGTCCTGGGTCTTGGTGGCGACTTCCTTCACCATCTGCGCGCCGAGATTCTCGAACGGATCGTCGAGTTCGATCTCCTTGGCGATGGTGACACCGTCGTTGGTGACGGTCGGGCTGCCGAATTTCTTGTCGAGGACGACGTTGCGTCCCTTGGGGCCGAGCGTGATGCGCACCGCGTTGGCCAGCTTGTCAACGCCGGCGCGGAGCTTCTCGCGCGCTTCGGCGTCGTAGATCAACTGTTTCGCCATGTGTCTGCCTCCTGTGATTTCGATTTGTTGGGAATGATTGACCTAGAGAATGGCGAGGATGTCTTCCTCTTTCATGACCAGGCACTTGCCACCCTCGGTCTCGATCTCGGTACCGGCATACTTACTGAACAACACGCGATCGCCCTTCTTGACTTCCATCTCGATGCGATCGCCGCTGTTGGTCCGCTTTCCCTTGCCGACGGCGATGACTTCGCCCTCGGACGGACGTTCCTTGGCGGTGTCCGGAATGATGATGCCGCCCTTCTTCTTCTCTTCCTGCTCCAGAAGCTTCACGATGACGCGGTCGCCCAGTGGGACCATCTTCATAGCATCCTCCTCGTCTTCTCTTGAGTGTGGTGGTTGTCGGGCCGGGTCGGGACCACGGCCGCTACCCTGAACAATGTTGTAGTTCTTTGATGGCTGGCAGTCAACGGTCTCGACTGCTAACGGAGGTAATCTTAGGAAGACAAAGCGGGCGTGGCAAGTGAAAAAATTCGTAAACTCGCGGATTGGTCGCCCCACCCTATCCCGGGCGCGAGTGGGATGCGACCGCGGCCAGCCCGAGTAACGTCAAGCCTGGCAAGTATTTCCACCTCGAAGGTAAGCGCTTTTCGAGGCGGGCGGCATGCCCACCGGTAAGCCAGACCGGGATACCGCGGTGGGGGGAACGGCTGTGCAGGAACTCCACCGCCGCCTCGATCGCGCCGGCAGCGCCCACCACGGCGCCCGTCTTCATCGCCGGGATGGTGTCATCGAACGCATCCGCCGGCACGTCCGATAGGTTCAAGTCTGGCAGTTGGGCGGTGAACTGATGCAGCGCCGAAAGCGCCATCTGCGGCCCGGCCATGATGAGTCCACCCAGGAAGCGGCGGCCGAGCACCAGGTCCACGGTGATGGCGGACCCGGCGTCGACGATGATGGCGTCCTGCGCGCCCGCGGGCAGCGCGCCGCACGCGGCGCAGATGCGGTCGACGCCCACCCGCGACGGGCGTCGCGTCGCGATCGCGAGCGGGAGCGAAACACGCGAGCTGACCACGAGCGGATCGACGCCGAGTTCGCGGCGGATCATGGAGCGCACCGGCCCCGTCGATTGCGGCCGCACCGAGGCGACAGCGACGGCGTCGAACCCGTCGCGCGCCACGCGGCGCAAAAGGCGCGCGACACGTTCCTCCGTGTCATCGCTCGCGCGCGACATCAGGTCGTACACGCGACGGCCTTCGACACGCGCCATCTTGATGGACGTGTTGCCAATGTCGATGCACAGGATCATGCCACGGCCTCGATCGATTCTCCGTAGAGGAGGGTTTCGTCCCCGCCCACGTCGACGCGCAGTGCGCCGTCTTCCGCTACGCCGCGCACGATGCCGTACACGCGCGCACCGCGCTGTTCGAATGCCACCTCGCGGTCCATGTGCATGAGCCGGGTTTCATACGCCGCGCGCAGCGGTCCGAACCCGTCGCGCACCAGGCGATCATAATACGCTTCAATCGTGCCCAGCACGTCGGCGGCAATGTCGGCGCGATTCCAGTCGTGCCCGGTCAGCGTGTGACAGGATGCGGCGGGACGCTCGAGTGAAGGCGGAAACTCATCCGCGCGCGTGTTCACGTTGATGCCGCACCCCACCACCAGGTGGAGCAGACCCGTCGCGGCCGACGACGACTCGGCCAGAATGCCGGCCAGCTTTCCCCGCTCACACATGACGTCGTTGGGCCACTTCACTCCCACTTCCACGTCGAGCAGTTTGGACAACACCACCGAGATCGAGAGCGCCGCCACCAGCGTCACCGGCAGCGCCGCGCGCGCGCTGCTCCCCGGCCGCAGCACGAGCGACATCAGCACATCGCGCCCGGGCGGACTGGACCACACGTGTCCGCGCCGGCCGCGCCCGGTGTGCTGGTGATCCGTCATCACCACCGTGCCCTCGGGCTCGCCGCCGCGCGCGAGCTCGAGCGCCGCGTCGTTGGTGGAGCCGATGGCGGGATAGAAATAGATGCGCCGGCCCAGCCGCGCGGTGGCCAGCCGGCGTTGCACATCGGCAGGAAGCGGACCGCACGCGAGGGGTTTCATCGCAGACTCAGGCTCATGGCCGCCGCCGGAGCGGAATGGGTGATGGCGCCGACCGAGATGTAATCCACACCCGGCAGCGCATAGTCGCGCACGGTGTCCAGCGTGATCCCGCCCGAAACTTCGATCTCGACGCGCGCCGCGCGCGCGCGCACGAGCTCCAGCGCCTCAGCCACCTGGGCCGGCGTGAAGTTGTCGAGCATGATGCGGTCGACACGCACGGCGAGCAATTCCTGCAGGAACGGCAACGAATCCACCTCGACCTCGACGAAACCGGAATCGGCACGCTTGCGCATGAGATCGATGAGCGCCGCCGGCCCGCCCAACGCGCGCACATGGTTGTCCTTCACGAGCACCATGGCATCCAGCGAACGCCGGTGATTCTGCGCGCCGCCGCAGCGCACCGCGTACTTGTCGAGCTCGCGCCAGAGCGGAATGGTCTTGCGCGTGTCCAGAATGACAACGCCGGTGCCCGCGACCGCGTCCACGAAGCGCGCCGCCAGCGTGGCCACACCGCTCATATGCTGCAGAAAGTTGAGCGCCGTGCGTTCCGCGGCCACGATCGACGCGGCACGACCTTGAATTCGACACAGCGTGGCGCCCGCGGCGACGCGATCGCCGTCACCATGCACTGCTTCGAATCGGCACGAGGCATCGATCTGGCGGAACACTTCGCGCGCGATATCGATGCCGGAGAGCGCAAGTGGCGCCGCCACATCGATGGTTGCCTCCGCCGCGCGTTCTCCGAGGTCGAGGAAGGCCACCGTGGCGTCGTCCCGCGCGCCGTCTTCGGTAATGGCCACCGACACCCGGGCGGCGATACGGGTGGGATCGGGTGCGTCGAGACGTGTCATCCGTCCTCCCTTTCGCTGCGGCGTCCGGGTGTTGCGCTGCGGGACGCTGCGAGTTGCAGGCGGACTTCGTCGAGGCGGTCGCGCAGGCTGGCCGCCTTTTCGAAATTGAGCGCCTGCGCTTCGCGCAGCATTTCGGCTTCGATGGCCGCCGCCAGAGCATCCGAGGGCGCGCCGGGCTCGACGAGAATATCCGTTCCTTCGCGCACGCGCGCGTCGGCAATGGAAGTCGCCAGCGCCACTTCGTTCAATGATTTCACAATACCGCGCGGCACGATCCCGTGCTCCTCGTTGTACGCGAGCTGGAGCTTGCGACGGCGGTTGGTTTCATCCATCGCGCGCCGCATGGAGTCGGTGATGTGGTCGGCGTAGAAGATCACGCGGCCCGACACGTGGCGCGCGGCGCGTCCCGCGGTCTGGATCAGGCTGCGTTCGCTGCGCAGGAAGCCTTCCTTGTCGGCGTC
>CAZULB010000095.1:0-12353 GCA_964621155.1 uncultured bacterium
GCTCGAGCGCCTGCGCGGCCAGCACATATTCTCGAAAGACAAGGCCAAGCTCGAAGACCTCAAACGCCGCGTGGAAGAGGGCGGGGAGAAGTTCACCACGCTCGCGCACACCTACTCCGAAGACTCCATCACCAAGATGGACGGCGGCGATCTCGGTTATTTCAATCCCGGCGGCTACATCAAGGGCGTCGGGTTCTCACAGACCTTCAGCGACCAGGTTGCGGTGATGGAGCCTGGAAAGATTTATGGGCCCATCAAGTGGGAACAGGGTTACTCGATCGTTCGCATCAACGAGAAGATTCCGGCGACCGTCGTGCCGTACGAAGAGGTGCGCGATGACATCGCCAAGCGCATGTCTCAAGACAAGGTCGACGCGGTGCGCGACGCGCACTTCGCCAGCGTGGAGAAAAACTACAAGGTGCACAACCTTCTCATGGAGCAACTGAACAAGAATCAGCGCAGCCCGCAGGAGCTGTTCGATTTCGCGCAGAACAGCAGCGATCCGCAGGTTCGCATCAATGCGTTCCAGCAGATCGTCGACAAGTTTCCGCAGGACAAAGCGGCGCCGGAAGCGATGTTCATGATCGGCTTTGTGTACGCGGAAGAGCTCAAGGATCGCAACATGGCGGACCGCACGTTCACGGCGCTGATGGAGAAGTATCCAGAAAGCGAAATGGCCAAGACCGCGCGCTGGATGGTTGACAATCTTGACGAGCCGCTTCCCAAGTTCCAGGACCTCGACGATCTGAACAAGCAGATCGACAAGAAGTCGGGCAGCTAGCGAGCACACATGTCGAATGAAGGCCACTTCGTCCGCGTTTCGGTGAGCGGAATGGCGCGCGACCCGCGCGACAATCCCGTGGTGCTGCTCAAGAGCGACGAAGGCGAGGACGTGCTGCCGATCTGGATCGGACACGCGGAGGCGATGGCCATCGAACTGCACCTGAAGGGGACGCACTTCGAGCGGCCGCTCACCCATGACCTCCTGCGCACGCTGATCGAGAACCTGGGCGCAGCCGTGGTGAAGGTCGCCATCACCGATCTGCGCGAGGGGACCTTCTTCGCGAAGATTCACCTGCAACGCGGCGATGACATTCTGGTGATCGATGCGCGGCCCAGCGACTCGGTAGCACTGGCACTCAAGAGCAACGCGCCTATTTTCGTGGCGCGCGAGGTTTTCAGCGCTCACAAGCGGGCGCTCGAGCCGGAACCGGGGACCACACCCGGGGGCGACGATGAGCTGCGACGCTATCTCAAGGATCTCGACCCGGGGGAGTTCTGATGCCGAGATTCATTCCAGCCCGAAGCATTGCGCTCGTCGCCCTGGTGGCACTGGTGGCCGGTTGCGCAACGGTGGGAGGCAAGGGCGCAAGCTACGGCCCTTCCGATCAAGCCCGCGCCGAAACGTTGTTCGCGGGTCTCAAGACCGCCGCGTCCGCCGGCCAGCACGAGAAGGTAGCAGCCAGCGCAGATGAACTGATCAACACCTATCCTCGCTTCGGGCATCTCGACGAAGTCTACTTTCTGGCCGGCAGGAACGCCGACGCCCAGAACCGCCCGGCACAGGCCGCCGCCTACTACGACCGCCTTGCCACACTGTACGAAACCAGCGCGTTCCGCGCGCAGGCTCTCGCCGCCGCGGCGGACGATTATCGCAAGCTCAACGATTCGTATCGGGAAGCCGAGCGATTGCTGATGCTGGACGCGTCACCGCTGGACGAGAAGGCGCGTGACGCGAACTCGCGACGTCTGCAGGCAGTCTCACAGGACGCTCTGACCGTCTCGCAGGTGGACGAGCTGGCGCACAAGTATCCGCGCTCGGCGCTGGCGCGTGATTCGCTCTATCGCCAGGCGCGCGCAGCGTACGCCAACGGCGACTACGACAGGAGCTACGAACTCGTGAGCGCGTATCTCGAGCAGGTGCCACAGGAGAGCGCGGAGGACGCGCGGCGGCTGCTGCAGAACGCCAGCGAGCGGCGCAACACGCCGCCGCCGGGGCCGGCCACGCGCGTCAGCGCCGACCGTATCGGCCTCATCTTTCCGCAAACCGGCTCGCTGGCGCTTTACGGCCGTCTGTTCGAACAGGGCGCGAGAGTGGCCGTCGATGAATACAACGAAAAAGCCGCGCACCGCGTCGCGCTGGTGGAAGCCGACTCGCGCGGAAGCGCGGTCGACGCGGTCAAGGGTGTACGCAAGCTCGTGGTTGAGGACGGGGCCGTCGCCGTCGTGGGTGATGTATTCACGCTTCCCGCCATCGCTAGCGCCATCGAGTGCAACGCGTGGCGCTCTCCCATTGTATCGCCGGTAGTGGCCAGCGATGAGCTGGTCGAGATCGGCTCGTGGGTGTTCCAGACGCGCGTGCCCGCCACCATCGAAGCCACCGTGCTCGCCGAATTGGCCGTCAAGAAACTCGGACTCCAGCACGTCGCCGTGCTTTCACCCGCGCGCGGGGACCGTCGCGCCACGGCGCAGTTTTTCGCCGACGAGGTGAAGCGGCTGGGCGGGCAGGTGAGCGCCGACGAGCACTTCGCGGAAGGCGCCACTGATTTCAAGGAACAGCTGCAGAAAATTCGTGACGCCGCCCCGGACGGGCTCTTCGCCATCGGTAGCGTGGAAGAACTGCTGCAGATCCTTCCGCAAACCAAGTTCTTCGACATACAGGCACAGCTGCTCGGCACCAGCCAGTGGAATTCCGACAAGTTGTTGCGTCTGGCGCGTGACGAGCTCGAAGGCGCGATTTTTCCCGCTGAGGCCCACTACGGCTCGACGCCCGAGCGCGACAAGGCGCTGCGGGACCGCATCATGACCGCGGGCGCCACCGACGTGAACCCGGTGGCGGTTGCGGCGTACTACGGAACGCGCGCGGTGCTGGATGCGCTTTCCTCGGGCGCATCATCGCGCGATGACGTGCGCGATTTCCTCGACTCGCATCTGCACGGTGATGCCGGCGCGCGCCGGGCGCGCGCCGACGCGCTGCCGCTGGTGCGCGTGCATGCGGGCGCGGTCGAGCCGTACGTCCGGTAACTGCTCCGCTCTCGAAAGCACGGTGTCTTCACTTGCTCAGACAGTGCTCGCGCGCGAGCACGTCAATATTGTTTTGCGCGCTGCGCAACTCGCCGCGAATACACGCGCGTCCGAGAGCTTCGGCATACGGTGAGAACGCTCTCCGCTTTCATACCTATCTTATTTTGAGAGGGAGTCGGCACTTCATGCGCCGACACAGATGCCCGGGCGCCGCTTCCAGCGCGCGGGTGTGAGTTCTAACTGTTGATCCGGAACTTGATGAGAAACTTGATCCACATCGGCATGGGCAAGCCGTTCTCGATGGGTGGCTGGAACTCGAATTGTCTCACGGCGTCGAGAGCGGAGTTCTGGAAGCTGATCGGACCCACCAGTTCGAGAACATTGGCATCGGACACGGTCCCCAGCTCGTTGACAAGCAGCTCCACCGTCACACTGCCTTCGATGCCGCGCTCGCGCTCGTGGTCGGGATAGCGGGGCTGGACGGCACGCAGGATGATGTACGTCTCGGAGTAGTCGCCGGAATGCGTGATGTGGATCGGGTCGCCGCGCGACGATCCCCGCGTTGCGAGATTCTCGTACGCTCCGGGACCGGGTTCACCCTGACGCTGATCCTGCGCAGAGGCGTCGATGGCGGGCCGTCCATCCGGGGACGGCGATACCACCCGCGTGCGGCCGACGTGAACGTCCACGAGGTCGGAATCCGGGCGCGTATCGGCTCGGCGGGCCTCGGTCCTGGCGGCGAGATCGTGCTTCCTGGGCTTCGACTTGACGGCATCGTCGGCCGGCGCCTGGGCCGGATCGGGCTTGTCCTCCTCGCTCTTGTCGGCCAGCGGTGCGGTTTCGGGCGGGGCGGGGACCAGGTTGGCGGCGGCCTGCGTGTTCGTCGGCACGCCACCCATGAGCTTTACCTCGTAGACGAATTGGGGCGAAGCGTTGAAGGTGGTCGAGTCAACCCAGCCCATCACGCCGGCGGCCACACCAGCGTGGAAGAGGAAGGATGCGATGAGTGCCCTGCGCACGATAACGCTCCGCGGCTCGTAAGAAACCGTGATGAAACATGCGGCGGGCATGCGGGGCGCCGCGGGTACCACTTATAAGGATAATGAATTGGTAATCGCGCGGTCAACTCGCGCGTCACGGGGAGACGTCGAAGGTGACGGTGGCAGCGGGGGAAGCGGCCGTGGTGATCACTGAACGCGTCATACCGGTGCCGGCACGACGGATGCGCACGTCGTGGGAGCCCGGAGGCACGTTCTCGAACACCACTTGGCCCTTCTCATTGCTCTGCAGCGTCCAGGTGTCGTCGAGCGTCACCATCCAGTCACGGCGATCGGCCGCGGTCACGTCGACCTGCAGAGTTCCATCCGGGGGAACTGCGGACATGGCCAGAATACCGGTGAACAGGGCGTACGCCTGTTCACGGAGATACCACGCCTGGGCGAGCCGCACTTCTTCGTCGGTGCTCGAGATCGAAGGCAGCGCGATTACCACGGCGGGGCACGCGGTCTGTTGAAGCGGGTAGGTGACAGTTTCCGACGGGCCCCGGTGGGGCCGCCCCAGACGGCGGGCCGCCGCGTCCGCGATGGCAGCCGCCATCTTCTTGCCGTTGGCGCTGCCGGGGAAGTAATACGAGCGCACCGCGAGCGCGCTGTCGGGCGCGCCGCCGGGATGGCGAAGCTCGATGTAGCGGTCCGCGCGCCACTTGTTGGTCATGCGCGCGACATCCTCGGCGAGAGGGACTTCTTCGGTCGTGCGCGCGAGCCGCACCTCGGCACCGGCGGCACGGAGAAACCCGGCGAGATAATGCGCCACGCGCAGATTGACGTACGACGCCGCGAGGCCGAGCGCGCCCACGCCGGCTGTCCGCGGCGGGCCGCCCTGCGCATCCAGCACGAAACGTTTGCCGAGCAGGGCTCCGCCGAACCACGGCGTCAGCTGCACGCTGTTGCTCGCGGTGACGGGCACAGGACGATAGCCCGGGGCGAAGATCGTGGCCGCCGCGTTGGTGGCCACGAAGCCGTAGTTGCCGGACGGCGAATCCACGGCCAGTGCGGAGTCCGCAACCACCACGCTTGCATTCGTGACCGGCGCGCCGGTCACGGCGTCGCGCACGCTCACCGAGCGCGCGCCTTTCATCGCGCCGGTGTCGACCGGAAGATCGTCGGCGAAACGCGCACCACGGCATTCGAGCTCGACGTGCACACTGCGCTTCGTGCCCGAGGGAATTTCGAGCGCGAAGTCCACCGCGCCGTCGCGCACGGCGGCTTCCTTCTGGGCCGCGTTGGCCGGGCTCACCAGCGTCACCATGCTTCCATCCGCCACCGGAAGTCCGCGGCGGTCCATGATGCGCGCGCGAACGCGCACGGTGCCCCCGCCCACGGGAATGCGCGAAGGGGAGGGATCGATGGCGGCCATGGCCGGTTTGTGGTCGAGCACGAAGCGCGTGCGCGCAACCGCGCTCGTGTTGCCGCGCAGATTGCGCGCCGAAACCCGCACTTCGTACAGGCCATTGGGCGAATCCCACGGCAGCGGATAGCTTGCATGCCTGCCGTCGGCGGAAAGCGCGGCCGCAACCGGGGCGCCGTTGACGAGCATGGAGATGCCGTCGGGGTCGATGCCAATGCCGCCGCGGTCGTCGAACGCGGCGCTCAACACCGGCACCGCCGCCTGCACCGAATCCAGCGGCGACGGCACCACCGACGTCACGCGCGGAAGCCCGCGCCGGCAATAATCGACAATGCCGAGAAAATACGCCTGTGCCTCCAGCTCCTGCGCCCGCGAGAGCTGGAGCTTTTTCTCGACGCCGGGATGGGTGAGATAACTCGACTCGCCGAGCACCGACGGCGACGAAATCTTGCGCAGCAGATAGTAGTTCCCCTGACGCACTTCGCCGACATCGATGCCGAGGTTGCGCATCAGGTGTCTGTGTACTGCAAACGCGAGATCGAGCGATGCCGGATCGCCCGCCTTGTAGTATGTCTCGACGCGATTCACGGACGGGTCGCGCGCGGGCTGCGCGTTGTGATGGATGGAAATAAAAATGTCGGGCTGGAGCGAGTCGGCGAGGTCGACCCGCGCCTGCAGATCGGAAGTCAGGGTTGAATCGCTCGTTGTGAGGAAGTCGCGGTCAGACGCGCGCGTCAGGACGACTTCGGCCCCGGCTTCACGCAGCAGTCCCCACAGATACAACGCGACGCCGAGGTTGACCTTTTTCTCCTCGAGGCTGTCGGCGCCCATGGTGCCGCGAAACGAGCCGCCGTGTCCCGGATCGATCAGCACCTTGTAACCGGCCAGCAGCGTCTTGTCGGGGTGCGGTAGCGGATCTTCGAGCTGGCGGTAGAGCGTGTCCACCGGCGCCACCGGTGCCGGTGTGGGCGGTCCGCCGCAGGCGGCCAGCACAGCCAGAAGAAGAAACGGAACCAGGCGCTTCATGCGGCGATGCTCTCAGAAAGGAGCGCGAAGCATCAAGCAAGAGTTGCACTATCGCCGGGACAGGTTCCCGGCGTATGCTTTGTGCGACGACCCGGCAGCGCCCCGGCCGGCGCTGCCCGAGGTTTTTCACACGCATGACCCGCATTCCCGGTCCCGAACTCTTGCGCGCCATTCCCTCCGTCGACGAACTTCTCGCCACGGACGCCCTGGCTGCGTGGCGCGCGGAGCATCCCCGCTTCCCGTGGACACGCTTCGTGCGCGCCATTCTGGATGAGCTGCGCGAAGGGCGGCTCGATGCTCCTGCCGGCGCGGATCGCGCCGCGCTGACCACCCTGATTACGGCAGCGGCGGCGCGAAAACTGGAGACCCTGCGCGCCGGCGGACTGCGCCCGGTGCTGAATGGAACCGGTGTGATTCTGCACACCAACCTCGGCCGCGCCCCGCTCGGTGACGCTGCCGTCGAGGCCGGCGCCCAGGCGCTCCGCGGTTACGTGAGTCTGGAAGTCGACCTGGAGAGCGGCGAGCGTTCGCGACGCGGCGACGCCATCGAGCCGCTCTTCGCTCTGCTGTGCGGCGCGGAGGCGGCCATGGTCGTCAACAATAACGCCGCCGCTGTTTACCTGGTGGCAAACTCGTTTTCACCACCGGGACGCATCATCGTTTCGCGCGGCGAGCTGGTGGAAATCGGCGGCAGCTTTCGTCTACCGGAGATCCTGCGCCATGCAGCGGCCAGCGTGATCGAAGTGGGAACCACCAACCGGACGTACGCCGGCGACTACGAGCGCGTGGCCAGACCCGGCGACGTGCTGATGAAGGTGCACAAGAGCAATTACGAAATCGAAGGCTTCGCGCACGAGGCCACCGTGAACGAACTTGTCGAAGTGGGGAAGCGCTGCGACTGCCGCGTCGTCTTCGACCTCGGCAGCGGCGCGCTGTTCGATTTTGCCGGCGCCGGTATCGGACACGAACCGGTGGTGGCGCGCATCGTGGAGAGCGGGGTTGATGCCGTCACCATGAGCGGAGACAAGCTGCTCGGAGCGGTGCAGGCCGGCATCATCGTGGGCCGACGCGCCTTCATCGAACGGCTCAAGCAAAACCCGTTGCGACGCGTCGTGCGCATTGATAAAGTCGCCGTCGCCGTGCTGCAAACGGTGGCGCGGGAGTACCTTTTTGCGCGCGATGTGAAGGCGGCGGTGCCCGTGCTGGAGCGGATCACCGCGGGCGTGGAAACGCTCGAGCGGCGGGCCCAGGCGCTCGTGGACGTGCTTCGACGCGCCGGAGCCAGCAACGTGGGAGTGGTGGCGGATGACGCGGCGGTGGGAGGCGGGAGCTTTGCCACCACGCGCGTGCCGTCGGTCGCGCTCACCATCGCCTGCGCGAGCGACCGCGAGGCCGCGCAGCTGGCGCGACGGTTGCGGATGCGCGCCCGGCCGCTGTTCACGCGCGTCAAAGGCAGCGAGTTGCGCGTGAACCTGTCCACCATTTTTGCGCACGAGGACGAGGCGCTGGCCGAAGCCCTCGTCGACACCCTGACACGGTCCCGAGCCTGAAGTCCCATGGCATGAGCCGAATCACCACCTTTCAGATTCCTCTGCGGCCCGAACAGTTGCGGCCGCCCCTGTTCGCGGGCGCGGCGGAAGCGCCGCTGGCGGAACCGTTGCAGGCGCTCGTAGCCGCCATATCGCGCCGCGCCGCCGATGCTTCGGTCACGATCTATCTGTGCGCCGACGATGACTCCGCGCGCGCGCGCGACGACTTCGCGATGGCGCTGGCGCGCACGTTGACAACCCACGTTCCGTCGACGTTGCTCATCGATTGCGACTTCCTTCATCCCGGTCTTTCGGATCAGATGCCGCAGAAGGACGCGCTCGGATTTCTCGACTATCTCCTCTATGGCAGCTCGATCGGTGTCATCACGCAGGATTATGATGGTGTGCACATGGTGGGCGCCGGCTCTTTCCCCGTCACGAAACGGATGCCGTTTGCGGAGAATGCGTTCGTGGACGCCTCGCGGAGGCTGGTGACGCACGCGCGTTGTGCCATGTTCGTGGGTCCGGCGTTCGACGGCGACGGCGGTCGCCATCCGCTCACGGGAGTGGTGGACGTGGTGGCCACCGTGCGCGCGAGCCTGCGCCACCCGCGCCTCGATAATATCGAGGAACAGATTGCCGCAGCCGGACCCGAGCTGTGGAGCATTCGCCTTGTGGGCCCGGCCGCGGCGGAGCCCGTGGCGCCGCCGCCGCCTGTCGCGCCCGCGCGCGAGCCGGCGCCGCGCCGCGAGCGCGTCGTGGAACGTCCTCAGGAACGCGCAACGCCGCCGGCGGCGGAGGTGCTCGAAGAAACGCGCGCCGGCGCATCGCTCGCCCCGCGTATTGCCGTCATCTTGTTCGGCCTGCTTGTGATCGCCTTTGTGGTGTGGTGGTTCGCGCAGAACCGCAATGCCGGCAACCTGACCACCGAACCGGACAAGGCGGGCGCAGTGATGGATACGACGCGGGTCGCAGGCGCCGGCCACTCCGCACCGCGCGACACGACGGCTATCAGGCCCACGGTTGTTACGACGCCTGTGCGCCGCGACACCGTCGCGACCAAACCGCGGGCCACCACGCCCCCGGCCACGTCCGCCCCATCCCGGACCAGCGGTCCTGCGGCCGGAGGCACCGGTCGTGCGGGTGGCACCGTGCTCGTCAACTCGGCCGACATTCAGGTGATGGAAGACTTGAACCGCCGCTTCCGTGGCTGGTACATGATCCACACCAGCTCGTTCCAGACCTCCACCCGCGCACGCGATGAAGTGGCGTTCCTCGAAAGCCACGAATTCCCCGTCTTCATCGTGTTCCTCGACCTCGGCCCGAAGGGCAAGTGGTACCGAGTCTATGCGGGCCCGTTCCAGACCCGCGAAGAAGCCGTCGAGGTCAAAAAAAATCTGGACGCAGTTCCGCAGGTAAGATTTACTCGCATCGCGACCATCCCGGACTAAATTGTAGAACACCGCGTGGCGACGCCACGTTTCTCGACCCTCGGAGCGCCTCTGTTGCAGCTGCGGAAGCTCGAAATATCGGGATTCAAGTCCTTCATGTCCCGCCTGGAGCTCGATTTCTCCGGCGGCGTCACCGCCATTATCGGTCCCAATGGCTGCGGCAAGTCCAACGTGGTCGATTCCATCCGCTGGGTGCTCGGCGAACAGCGCACGCGCATTCTCCGCAACACCAAGATGGAGAACGTGCTCTTCAACGGCACGCGGCTGCGCAAGCCCCTCGGCATGGCCGAGGTGTTCCTGACCCTCGATAACCAGGACCACTCGCTCAACACCGAATACGGCCAGGTCAAGATCGGCCGCCGCCTTTATCGCAGCGGGGTCAGCGAGTACCTGGTCAACGGCCAGCCCGTGCGCCTCAAGGACATTCGCGGCCTCCTCACCGATAGCGGTCTCGGCAACAGCGTCTACGCCATCATCGAGCGCAACATGATCGACAGCGTGCTCTCGGAGAAGGAAGACGAGAAACGCAACCTGCTTGAAGAGGCCGCGGGCGTCATGCGCTACCGCCTCCAGCGCGAAGAGGCCGAGCGCAAGATCAAGGCCACCGAGCAGGATCTCCTGCGCCTCGTGGACATCTTGAACGAGCTCGACAAGGAACTGCGCTCGCTCAAGTACCAGATGGGAAAGGCGCGTCGCTATCAGGCCCTCAAGGAAGAGGCCGACACCCTGGAGAGCGCGCTGCTCAAGGCCACCCTGTACGAGTTGCTCCTCAAGCGCGATGAACTCACGTCCGAACGCGAGTCGCACGAGAACGTGCGCCTGGTGGGTGACAATGAAATCGCGACGGCGGAGACCCGCCTGCAGGAGATGCGGGTGGAGTCGGCCGAGCTGGAGAAGTCGCTGCAGGGCATGCACGAACAGCGGTTCGCCACCAGCACGGCGCTGCAGCAGCACGACGAACGCGTGGCCATACACACCGAGCGTGTGAGCGCGTCGCGCGCCCGTATCGCCGACGATGAAGCCGAAATCGCGCGTGCCCGCACGCGCCTGGAGTCGATCGGCGTCGAGCTGGAGAGCGATCGCGCCAATGCGGCGTCCCGTCGCGAAGCGGCCAGTGCGGCGCGCGGCCGTCTGGCCGATCGCGAGCGCGCGCTGCGCGAAGCCAACGGCACGCTGGAAAGCGCGCGCGACTCGCTGCGCAGGCACAAGCAACTGGCGCTCGACCTGGTGCGCGAGCAGGCGCGCGAGAAGGGCGCGCTGGAGCAGATCGAAGTCACGCTCGCCGAGCTCGCACGCCGCCAGGATGCGGTGGAGTCGCAGCTCGACGACCTTTCGGGCGAGGAATCGCGCCGCGTCGCCGACCTGCGCTCAATTGAAGAGCGTGTCGCGTCGCAGCAGGTGACGCTCGTCGGCAAACAGGAAGAACTCGTCAAGCTCACCGAGGCGCTGGAAAGAACCTCGAGCGAGCTGGTCGAATGCGAGCGCTCGATATCCGATTCGAGCGTCGAAATCGCGAAGTTGACCGACAAGCGCGATTTCCTGAGCCGCATCCACGAAGAGCACAGCCGTACCGCCGAGGAGCTGCGCGGTCACGGCGCCCTGGCCGGCGTGCTTTCCGATCTGGTGCGCGTGGAAAAGAAGTACCGCAAGTGTTTCGAAGCCTGCCTCGCGCCCATCTTGAAGAGCGAGGTGGCGGGTTCTCGCCGCGATGCCGTCAACTGGCAGCGCTCGTACCTCGGTGGCGAAGCGGGCAGCGTTCAGATCCTGTTCCCGGATCAGTTCGTGAGCGAGGGCCGGCCTGCCGCGGGCGAAGGCATCCTCGGCAATGCGGCCGAGCTGATCGATTGCGACCCGCAAGTCTCGACCTATCTCATCGCGTACCTCGAAGGTGTCGTGGTGGTGGAGAACGTGGAGGCGGCGCTGTCAGTGATTGAAAAGGGACTCGCGACGCGTGTCGCCACGCTCGACGGCGTCTTTTTCGACGGCCCCGGTCGCGTGCTGGTCGCGGGCACCGAGGACTTCGACGCCACCATGCTCGAGATGCGTTCCAAGCTCGAAGAGCTCGACCGTTCCATCGCGGGCGCGGCCGCCCGTGAAAAAGATGCGCACGAGAAACGCTCCGCCATCATGGCCGCACGCGAACGCATGCAGGACGAGATGGGTTCGATCCGCACGGCGCTGGCTGCGGACGAGAAGGCGCTCGAGGGCGTGATGGAGAGTCGGCGCGACGCCGAACTCCACCTCGTGCGCGTGAAGGAAAAGATCACCGCGCTCGAGACCGCCATCGCGGAGACGCGCGACACCATGCTGCAGCTCAAGCCCAAGCTGGAAGCGTCGCGCCGCACGGCCGAGATGCCGGATGCCGCCGCCCAGCTCGACTCCGCCGATCTGGCCGCGCTGGAGGAGAAGGCCGGCGCCGCCGAGCGTGACCGCGAGCGCCTGCTCGAGGAAGTCAATGCCATGCGTCTCGAGGAGCTTTCGGCTTCCAATGAGGCGGAGACCGCGGAGACGCGCGTGCGCAACGCGGAAACCTTGGTACAGGAGCTGAACGATCTGGTGCGCGCGCGCGAAGAAGACCTCGGGCGCGCCGAGGAGCAGATTCGCCTTTCCACCGAGGACATGGCCGCCACGCGCGAAGCGGTGACGAAGCTCCACGCCGAAAAGCGTGACGTCGAGGCGCGCATCGAGCACGCCAATGAGCGCTATGCCGCGGCCAAGACGAAGCACGACGAAGTCGAAGCCGAGATCCGCGCCATGAAGGATCAGCGCGAGATCAAGCGCGCCAACATCGAGCGCGTGAATGTGGAGATGGCGGGTGTCGAGACGCGTATTGCGGGCGTGGTGGAGAAGGCGCGCGAGAAATTCGGCCGTGACATGGAGCCGATGATCAAGGACCGCTCGCAGCTCGACCCGGCCG
>CAZULB010000096.1:0-12090 GCA_964621155.1 uncultured bacterium
CGGGCGACCCAAAAGGATTCAACTCGCGGTCCTCGTCGATCGTGGACATCGCGAGCTTCCCATCAAGGCCGATTATGTGGGCAAGAACGTGCCCACATCTGAAAACGAAATGGTCGAAGTGCACCTGGAAGAAATCGACGGAGACGACGAAGTGCTCCTCGCGGAGAAAGCGTCATGAACCATCGCAAGCACCTGCTCGGTCTGGAAGGAATGAGTGCCGAAGAAATCACGCGCTTCCTCGACACCGCGGAATCCTTCAAGGAAGTGTCGGAGCGCTCGGTGAAGAAGGTGCCCGCCTTGCGCGGTACCACCGTCGCCAATCTCTTCTTTGAATCGTCCACGCGCACGCGCATCAGCTTCGAGCTGGCGGAGAAGCGTCTCAGTGCCGACAGCGTGAACTTCACCACGTCGGGCTCGAGCGTCTCGAAGGGTGAATCGCTGCGCGACACGGCGCAGAACATCGAAGCCATGCGCGTCCAGATGATCGTGATCCGCCACTCGGCTGCGGGCGCGCCCCACTTCCTCGCCAGTCTTCTGAACGGCAGCGTGATCAACGCCGGCGACGGCGCTCACGAGCATCCCACGCAGGGACTGCTCGACATGTTCACGCTGCGCGAGCGCTGGGGAACCTTCACCGGCAAGCGCGTCGTGATCGTCGGCGATCTCGCGCACAGCCGCGTGGCGCGTTCCAACATCCACGGCCTCGTTACCATGGGCGCGGAAGTGATCGTGTCCGGTCCGCCCACGCTGATCCCGCACGAAATCGAGCGCCTCGGTGTCACCGTGGAAGTGGACCTCAAGAAGGCCCTCGCGGGCGCGGACGCGGTCAACGTGCTTCGCATCCAGCTCGAGCGCCAGCAGCGCGGATTGTTCCCCAGCGTCGACGAGTACGCGCGCATGTGGGGCATCAATCGCAAGGTGCTGAAGAATGCGCAGAAAGAATGCATCGTGATGCACCCGGGTCCGATGAACCGCGGCATCGAGATCGCGCAGGACGTCGCCGACGGCGAGCACTCGGTGATCCTCGATCAGGTGACCAACGGTGTCGCCGTGCGCATGGCGGTGCTCTATCTCTTGAGCGGCGGCTCCGCGCTCGAAAATGAAGAACCCACACCGCAGCAGTCGGAAACCCGCGTTCAGGGAAAACAGGTGTAATGATGAATCTCAATCAACTCTCGCATCGGTCCTACATCATCGATCACGTCACCATCGTTGATCCGAAGAAGAACACGTCGTTCGGCGGACACGTGGTGGTCATGGACGGCAAGATCGACGCCGTCACACCGGGGCGCGCGAAGGAATCATCGCTGCCCATCTACAACGGCGGCGGTCTTCACCTGGCCCCGGGCTTTGTCGATATCCACGTGCACCTGCGCGAGCCCGGCTTCGAATACAAGGAAACGGTGGCCACGGGCGCGGCTGCGGCCATCGCGGGCGGCTTCACGTCGGTGGCGTGCATGCCCAACACCAATCCGGCCATCGACGATGCTGCAGTGGTGCAGTTCATTCTCTCGCAGGCGAAGATCGCCGGACTCGCGCGCGTGTATCCGATCGCGGCGGCCACCAAGGGCCGCAAGGGTGAAATTCTCTCCGAGTACCACGAGCTGGTGGCGGCGGGTGCGGTCGCTGTGACCGACGACGGCGCTCCGGTGCCGACGGCCGAAATGGTCCGGCGCGTGATGGAATACGCCGCGCCGCTCGGGATTCCGTTCATCGAGCACTGTGAAGACATGTCGGCCAGCGGCGACGGCGTCATGCACGAAGGTTTCTATTCCACCAAGCTCGGCCTGAAGGGCATCCCGGCCTTCAGCGAAGAGTCGTGTCTCGCGCGCGACCTCGTGATCCTGAAGTCGGTCAGGGGCGCCAAATTCCATGCCGCGCACATGTCGACGCGCGGATCCATCGAGCTCATCCGCCGGGCCAAGAACGACGGACTTCCCGTCACCGCCGAAACCGCACCGCACTACCTGTGCCTGGAAGACAAGGATCTCGAGACCTACAACACCAATCTCAAGATCAACCCCCCGCTGCGCAGCCACGAAGACCGCCTGGCCATGATCGAAGCGCTCAAGGACGGCACCATGGACTGCATCGCGTCGGATCATGCGCCGCACGCCGCGCACGAGAAGCAGGTGGAGTTCAACGCGGCGCCCAACGGCTCGGTGGGACTCGAGACCATGTTTCCGCTCGTCGTCACGCACCTGGTGCGCGCGGGCCACATGACGCTCCCGCAGGCGCTGGCGCTGATCACACACCGGCCCGCCGAGTGTCTCGGCCTTCCGGGCGGCACGCTCGCGCGCGGAGCGGATGCCGACCTGGTGCTCTTCGACCCCGAGGAAGAATGGACGGTGCGCGCGGAGGATCTCCACTCGCGCTCCAAGAACTCGGCCTTCATCGGCCACCGCGTGTTCGGCAGCGTGAAGCACACGCTGGTAGGCGGCGTCAACGTGACGGCAACGAGGATTGGTGTGTAGCGTGCGAGCGAAGCGGATGATCTTGTGGTCCGCGGCCATCGTGAGTCTGGTTGCCCTCAGCAACTGCGCGTACTTCAACACGCTCTACAACGCGAAAAAGAAGTACAACGACGCGCAGAAGGCGGAGGCGCGGGCCGCGGCGCCCCAACAGATACTTGACGACGAAGGCAACGTGATCGGCACGCGCACGAACAACGCGCCCGTCAATACCGGCCAGAACGCCGAGACCTACCAGCAGGTCATCGACAAGTGCAAGAAGCTCATTGCTCGCTATCCCAAAAGCAAGCATTGCGACGACGCCATGTTGTTGATCGGAAAGTCTCTGTTCGCGCTGGGACGCTACGACGAGTGCGTCTCGGCGATGGACTCGCTTACCACACGTTGGCCCAAGACCGATCAGAAGGAACACGCGGAGTTCCTGAAGGGCAAGTCGCTCGCCACCGCCAAGCACTACGATCTCGCCGTGACGCAGCTCAACAAGTTCGTCGACACCTATCACAAGAGCGACGATCGCCCCGAGGCGTTTTACCTCCTGTGTACGAGCCTCATGCAACTGAATCTGGCCGATAACGCGGTTACCGCCCTGCAGCGCCTCGAGCAGGACCACGACCGCTCGGAGTATCGATATCGCGCGCAGACAGACATGGCGTCGATCCTGGTTGAGAAGGGGATGTACAAAGAGAGCCTGGCGGTATACGAGCGCCTGAGCCGCTCGCGCATTCCCAGCAGTGTTCGCTTTGACGTGTACATGGGGATGAGTCGCTCGCAGATCGAGCTCGGCAAACACCGCGACGCGCTCGCGACCCTCGACAAGATGAAGGGAATGCAGCTCAACGGAGAGAAAGAGCCGGCGATGCGGCTCCTGCGCGGCCGCGCTCTGGCGGGCGCCGACTCATTACCGTCCGCGATCACGGAATACAAGACCGTGCAGACGCGTTTCTCGCGCGGCAAATACGCGGCCGAAGCAGATTTTCGTCTGGGAACGCTGTACGAGAGCATGGACAGCCTGAAGACGGCGCAGCGCTACTATCAGCAGGTGCCGGGTGCCTACACGCAGTCCGAATATGCCGAAGATGCCATCAAGCGCGCAGGTGACATCGGTCGTATGTTGCGCCTGCAGGAAGCGGCCGGCGACGACAGCCCGGAGGCGGTGGCGCTGCGCACTTTCTCGATGGCCGAGCTCCAGCTCCTGCAGTTCAACAGCACCGAGAAGTCCATCCCGGCCTACGAAAAGATTGTGACCGATTATCCCGACAGTGAATTTGCGCCCAAGTCGGCCTATGCACTGGGATACATCTACGGCGTGGTGCAGCGCGATTCGGTGAAGGCAAAGGAATGGTACGAAGTGCTGCGCACGCGCTATCCTGATTCGCAGCAGGCGCAGCTTGCCTACACGTTCTACCGGGGAGCGCCGGCTCCGCCCTTGAGCGAGATGATGAAGTTTGCCGGCGCGAAGCGGCACGGTGCCACCACACCGTCTCCGGCGCCCGTGGACACTGCGCGCGTCATTCCGCCCGCAGTGGCGCCGGCCGAGACGACGCATGTAAAGGTGCTGCCGGATTCGCTGAGGGAACCGATTCCGCAACCCGTGGACACTCTGGTGGCACCGCCGGACACCAGCAAGCATGGAAACTAGGACCAACAACGCATACGTATTCACGCCTTCGAACGCGGGCGAGTTCGCGACGCGCGTGCTGGAGAACATTCCGCTCAGCCGTCGCTACTACCTGCTCCGGCTGGAACGGCCCGCCAATTTTGTCGAGCCGCTGGCGGGTCAATTCGTGCAGGTCATGGTGCCGTCGCTGGACGCGGGCGAGCGTTTCTTTCTTCGTCGTCCCTTCAGCATCCATGATTGCACAGCGGATTCTCTCGACCTCGTGATCGTCGAGGTGGGTGCGGGATCCAGCGCGTTGCGCCGTCTGCGCCCGGGTGACACCGCCCATTTCTATGGACCACTCGGCCACTCGTATCCGGTTCTCTCCGGGAAGCGTGTGCTCGCCATCGGCGGCGGTGTCGGTCTCGCCCCGCTCTATTTCTACGGCTTTCGCGCACCGGGCGGGCTGGGCGAGAACTACCGCCTGCTCTACGGCGCGCGCACCAAAGACGATCTCTTCCTCGATCACGTGCCGCTCGAACACCGCGGGGTTGCTCTCTCCACCGACGACGGCTCGCACGGTTTCAAGGGCAACGTCGTGCAACTGGCGCAACGCGAGCTCGAGCGCGAGAGCGCCGACGCCATTTTCACCTGTGGTCCGACTGTGATGATGCGCGCGGCACAGAAGCTCGCCGAAAAGCGCGGCATCCCGCACTACGCATCGCTCGAGAATCGCATGGGCTGCGCCCTGGGCGCGTGCCGCGCGTGCGTCGTACCCACGACACTCGGCGGTCCTTCGCCGTATCGCACCGTGTGTCACGACGGCCCCGTATTCGATGCCAGCGTGCTGGTATGGGATGAGCTCCCCGTGCCGTGAACAACGCGCGATAGCGCGTCCAGAATGAGTGCAAGAATGAACGACATCAGTATCCAGATCGGTCCAATCCGGCACAAGAATCCCGTCTTCATTGCGTCCGGAATTTGCGGATATGCGGAAGAGTATTCACCGCTCGTGAACCTCTCGCGCCTCGGGGGTGTCGTCACCAAGACCATCACCATGGAGCCGCGCAAAGGCAACCTGCCGCCGCGCATCCATGAGCTGCCGCATGGAATGCTGAACTCCATCGGCCTCGAGAACGTGGGACTCGACAAGTACGTGGCGGAGAAGTTGCCGCAGCTCAACCAGCATCGCGACATCGGTGTCATGGTGAGTGTCGCCGCCGAGACCGAGGACGAATTCGTCCGTCTCGCGGATGCATTCTCCGCGCAGGACGGTTACGACGGACTCGAATTGAATCTGAGCTGTCCGAACGTAAAAGGTGAAGCGCTCGACCAGGGGCGCAACCCGCAGCTCGTCGAACGTATCACGCGCATCGTGAAGTCACGTCTTCCGAAGAAATCGCTGTGGATCAAGGTGACGCCCAACATCACCGATGTTGGGAGTGTGGCGCGCGCCGCCGAGCAGGGCGGCGCCGACGCCATCGCCGCCATCAACACCGTGATCGGAATCGACTTCGATCTCGAGACCGGCAAGCCCGTCTTCGCGCGCGGCAGTGCCGGCTACTCCGGCCCCGCCATCCTGCCCATCGCGCTACAGAAGGTGTGGGAATGCGCGAAGGCGGTGTCGATTCCCATTGTCGGCATCGGCGGCATCAGCAACATCGATGATGCGCGCAAATTCTTCCTCGCCGGCGCCACCGCCATCCAGGTAGGCACCGCTTTGTATGCTGATCCGGGACTTCCCGAGCGCATTATCGATGCGCTGGAGAAGAATCCCGAATGGATCACTGCGCGCGCTCTACCGCGCACTGCATCACCCGCGCGGTAATTCTCGCGGGCATGTCACGCGAGCCCCACCCGTGACTGACAGCTCACCCGAAAAATGCTGATTGTGCGCTGACTGTGGTCGGGCATACGCCGGCGTACGCGCCTTGACTCGCTGTCAACGCGACGGTTAGACTCCCTCACGCCACTCCTCACGCACAGGTGTCTCGCTTGGAAGGAGAAACGAATGAGTGTTGCCGCCAATAGTCCGCAAGCTGCGGCGATCCCTGAGTTCAAACAGGTGGGTGGGCATCCGCGCCCGCTGTGGATGCTGTTCATGTCCGAGTTCTGGGAGCGATTCGCGTTCTACGGAATTCGCTGGGCACTTGTGCTCTACATCGTGGCACAGTTCCATGCCGGCTCCGCCACCGGCGAAGCCCCGGCCAACCTGATCTACGGCGCGTACCTCGCGCTCGTGTACGCCGCCGCGATCTTCGGCGGTTACGTCGCGGACCGGGTCCTTGGCTATCAGCGGTCGATCCTCCTCGGCGCGATCATCATGGCGACCGGGTTGTTCATGATCTCGATGCCGAACGAGACCATCTTCCGTCTCGGGCTGGCGACCATCATCGCCGGCAACGGGCTCTTCAAGCCGAACATTTCGACCATGGTCGGGAAGTTGTATCCGGTGGGGGACCCGCGCCGTGATTCCGGCTTCACCATCTTCTATATGGGCATCAACATGGGAGCGTTCTTCGCGCCCATCATCACCGGGTGGCTGGCGAGCTCGGTGTTCGGCACCGACGCCATGCCGGCCTACAAGGTGGTCTTCATCGCCGCCGCGATCGGAATGCTGATCAGCATGGTGTGGTTCTACTTCGGACGACGCCAGCTCCAGGGTATCGGTCGTCCGCCGGAGGGTGACGGCGGTCGCATGAAAGTGCTCTTCGTCGCGGGCGGAGCGGCGGTTGCGGTTCCCATCATTTACTTCCTGCTTTCCGTAGGTGCCGCAAAGCTCCAGTGGGTGCTCACCGCGATGTTCGTTGTGCTGTGCACGATGATCGTGCGCGAAGGAAAGCGTGAAGGGGCCGTGCAGCGCGACCGCGCGCTCGCCATGCTCGTCATCTTCGCGTTCAATATTCTGTTCTGGATGTTCTTCGAGCAGGCGGGAAGCTCGTTCACCTTCCTGGCCGACAAGATCGTCGACCGCGACCTCTTCGGTCCGGGCGGCTTCGTGTTCTCGAACGCATGGTTCCAGTCGGTCAATCCGATCGGCATCATCGCGCTCGCGCCGATCGTGGCCTGGGTGTGGATCAAAATGGGGAAGATGAACCCGTCCATTCCGCGCAAATTCGGACTCGGCCTCGTGTTCAACGGCCTGGCATTCCTGCTCCTCATGTTTGCGCTTTCGTCACTGGTGAGCGACGCCGGCAAGATTCCCTTCTGGACGCTGTTCGCCGTATACTGCATCCAGTCGGTCGGCGAGTTGTGCCTTTCGCCCATCGGTCTGTCGATGGTGACGAAGCTCGCGCCGGTGCGTCTGGTCGGTTTCGGCATGGGCGGCTGGTTCCTCTCGACCGGTATCGGCAACAATCTTTCCGGTATCTTCGCCGGTCACGTGAGCGGTGAAGGGGGCATGACCACCGCGTCGGCATTGTCGGGCTATACCTTCGGTTTCTGGGCGCTGTTGATCCCGGGCGTGTTGCTCTTTGTGATCGCGCCGCTCATCCAGAAGCTGATGCACGGCGTGAAGTAGGAGAGGCGCTTCGTTGTGACCGATTCCGCCCGGCAGCGCCTCATCGTCGCGCTCGACGTCGATTCCTACGACGACGCGCGCGTGCTCGTGGCCTCGCTGGGCAACCACGTGGGCTGGTTCAAAATCGGCCCCGTGCTCTTCACCCGGGAAGGGCCGCGCGTGCTCGAGCTCATCAAGAAGAGCGACGCGCGGCTCTTTCTCGATCTCAAGTTCCACGACATTCCCAACACCGTGCAGGGCGCGGTGAAAAACGCCATCGCGATGGGCGCCGACATGATGACGCTGCACGCATCGGGCGGACCCACCATGCTGTCCGCCGCGCGCACGGCCGCCGAAGAGAAGGGACGGGCCGACGTGATTCTGGTGGCGGTCACCGTGCTCACGCATCTCTCCGAAGCCGAATACAACGCCACCTACGGTTCGACGCGAACGGTTGCGGACAGTGTCGTCGCGCTGGCGCGCGTGGCGAAAGAGGGAAGAATGACGGGGGTGGTGGCGTCGGCGCAGGAGCTGCCTGCCATCAAGCAGGCCATGGGACGCGACTTCGTCGTGGTGACACCCGGCATCCGCCTTCCCGATGCGAAGCAGGATGATCAGACCCGCATTGTGACGCCGGAGCGGGCGGTGCGCGACGGCGCCGACTATCTGGTGGTGGGACGTCCCATCATCGGCGCCAAAGATCCCGTGGCCGCCTGCCACGAAGTGCTCGCCAGCATGGAATCTGGCGTGACAAAGTGAGCCCTCAGGCACTGACACCCAGGAAAGGACGTGAGATGAGACTGAAATCCGGATTGATCGCGATCTTCGCCCTTGTGTTGGTTTTGCCCTTCAGCGCGCATGCGATGATGGCTGAACCGAAATCGATCGAGGTGAACGGATTCTTCGCCTTGAATCACACCAGCGTGTCGTTTGACGGCGACAGCGACGGCAGCACCGAGTTCGATCTCGAACCGGCGCTCGGCTATTTCTTCAACCCGAACTGGGAACTGCTCGGGAAATTAATCCTCGACTTCAATTCGGGGTTTGGCGACAACAATGGCACGAGCAACGTTGGCCTCACCGCGGACGTGTTCTATCACTTCAACAACGACGGCAACGTGGTGCCTTTTCTGGGCGCCGGTCTCGGGTTGTTGACTCACGGCGGCGACGGCAATGATCCCAACGATAACACCTCCCTGATCGCTCCCGAGCTGTTCGCGGGCGTGCGGTTACCTTTCAAGGAAATCGTGTCCGTGAATATGATGGTGGGCTACCGCCACACGACCTCGTACCTGGGGTACGAAGACTTGAGCGGCAACGAGTTCTTCCTTGCGGCCGGCTTCTCCTTCTTCTTCCGCGGCGGCTTCACGCAGTAACCGTCGTCCGGCAGGCGCTTGCACAAAAAAAGGGCCCCGGCGCGCGCGTCGCACCGGGGCCCAATATTTATCTACCGTCTCCCGCTACAAGCTGATACCGAGAATCGCCTTGATGCGCGAGTAACTCACATCTTCGGGCTGGATGGTGGCGGGCAGGATGCCTTCCGAGTCGGGCGTGACGTTGAGCGGATCTTTCCCCCATGCAAAGCCGCCGCCCAGGGTGAGGTCGGTTCCGGCCAGCGTGAAGGCGACTCCGCCGTTGATGTGGTAGATGTCCCACGTCGAAACCGAAATATCGTAACGGTTCCGCGGCTTGCGTGATGCGGAGTGATCGGTGATGAAGCTCAAGTATCCCGTGGTTTTCTCGCTGAACCGCTTCTCGATGCCGACACCCCAGTTGAATACGTCATCGAGCGTGTGGGCGAAATACGCGGGGTGCGTGGTCACGCCGGGCGAGTTGGATCCTGCCGGCGCCTCTACGACCGTGTATTCGTCCATGGTCGTGAAATACTCGACGGTCGCGTGGAGGCTGATTCTCTCCCAGTCGTGCGATGCGCCGAGGGCGAAGGAAAACGGTGAACGGTAGTCGGCGTCGAGGTCTTCACCGTGGGTGATGTCGGCGGCGGAGTCATCAATGCCGTCGAGGTTGGTATCGCCGATCACCACGCGATTGATGAGAATCGAGCCGCCACCAAAAAGCTGGAGGCTGCGTGTGGTGAACGCCAGTCCTAGCGATGTGTTTTCGAACTTCGTCTCCACCCCCAGCTTGGCCAGCATGCGAAACGTGAAGAAATCAATATCTGTCCAGTCGATGAGGCTCGCGCCATAGCCGCCACCGCCGATGGCCTCCACGGTCTGGCGCTGGCTGCGTTCCTGCGAGCGATATACGCCGTAGAGGGTGGCGCCGATCCCCACGTGCTCGTTCACGGTTTTCGACCATGTCAGGCCGCCCCACTGTTCGCTGACGTTCTGATCGAACAGGACCTCGCCACCAACCGACAGTGTGTCGATGGTGGTCTCGCCGGGCAATCCGATGACGAGTCCTTCGCGCTCGGTGAGTTTGACGTCGAGTTTCTGACGCGTCAGCAGCGAGTAGGCCCAGCGCCCTCCCAGCCAGTGCACGGGCAGGGTGCCGGCAAACAGACTGGGTTCGGGGCCGATGCGGCGCGACGTGATCGCCTCCTGCCCGGGATCGGTTCCCGCAACCTTGATGGTTTCCATCCCGAGCACGGTCGCGGTCAGGATTGCCTTGGGATCGAGGACCAGAGCCAGCGATCCGGGGTTATAAAACGTCGCGCTGAGGTCCACCGCGCTGCCCACCACGCAACCGCCGAGCAGCTCGCCGCGGGTTCCGTACTGGAGCGTCCAGTAGTTGGTGTCCTGAGAATGCGCTGCGACAGCAGCGCAAAGAAATGCGGTAAACAGCGAAACGGCAACGATCCTCTGCCTCATCTTGGGGCCTCCTCCTGGGTCGTGCGCGACGTTATCGCTCCGGCCCGCGTTGGTCAACGAGAGACACGCCGATCGGCGTGTTGTCTTTGACATTCCAATACCCTTACCCTACGCTGTAGCCCGCTTTGGCCGCGTCCGCGGCCGTTTCTGGAAAGGCTCAAATGCGCGTTCTTATCACCGGTATTACCGGCTTTGCCGGCAGCCACCTGGCCGACTATTGCCTCAAACGGGGCGGTGTCGACGTCCACGGCGTCATTCGGTGGCGCAGCCGCACAGAGAATATCGAGCACCTGGAAGGGAAGATCAGCCTCCACGAGTGCGATCTGCGCGACGCGACGTCCACCCGTGACGTGATCGAGGAGACGAAGCCCGACTACATTTTCCACCTCGCGGCGCAGAGCTTCGTCCCCACGTCGTGGAAGGCGCCGGCCGAGAGCCTCAGCACCAACATCATCGGCCAGCTCAACATCTTCGAGGCGGTGCGCAAGCTCGACCTCGACTGCCGCATTCAGCTCGCGTGCTCGAGCGAAGAGTACGGCATGGTGTACGAGAACGAAGTGCCCATCAAGGAAACCAACCCCCTGCGGCCGCTCTCGCCGTACGGCGTGAGCAAGGTGGGTCAGGATTTGCTGGGCTACCAGTACTTCATGAGCTACGGGATGAAGATCGTGCGCACGCGCGGCTTCAACCACGAAGGTCCGCGCCGCGCACCCGTGTTCGTGATCAGCGATTTCGCCAAGCAGATCGTCGACATCGAGAAGAAGAAGCGCCCGGCCGTCATCCGCGTCGGCAATCTCGAGGCCAAACGCGATTTCACCGACGTGCGCGACATGGTGGTCGGCTACTGGCTCTCGCTGGAAAAAGGCAAACCGGGCGAGGAGTACAACATCTGCCAGGAGAAATGCTGGTCGATGCGAGAAATGCTCGACATGCTTTTGTCCATGTCGACGGTGAAAGTGAAAGTGGAGACGGATCCGGCGCGTTTGCGCCCGTCCGATGTGCAACTACTGCTGGGAGATTGTTCGAAGTTCCGTGCCGACACGGGCTGGAAGCCGACCATTCCCTTCGAGCAGACGCTGCGCGACACGCTGGATTACTGGCGGGAGCGCTAACGCGCGCGGTTGCAACGGCAATGCAGAGAGCCCTCGTCACAGGATGTAACGGCTTCGTCGGCCGCGTTATGGTCGCGCGTTTGAGAGTTGGCGGCTACCACGTTCGAGGCGTAGACAGATCAGCAACTTGCGACGCGCTGGACGCTGACACTTACCTCTCCGGTGACCTGCGCGACCCCGGGTTTGTTGCCGAAGCGCTCGAAGTCGATGACCTCGACTGCATCGTGCACCTGGCCGCGCAGTCGAGTGTGCGCCGTTCCTTCGACGAGCCGGCCACGACGCTGGCCGACGGTACGCTCCCCGCGCTCAACATGCTGAATCACGTGCGCGAGTCGGGTGAGAAGACGCGCCTCCTGCTGGTGGGTTCGGCGGATGAATACGGGGTGGTGCCGGCCAGCGAGATGCCCATCGTGGAGACGCAGCCGGTCCGGCCGGCCAGCCCCTACGCGCTGGCCAAATCGATACAAAACCAGTTCGGCGCCATGTTCTGCTCCTTATATAGTGTGGACGCTTTAATGACGCGGAGCTTCAACCACACCGGCCCCGGCCAGCGCGATGATTTCGTCCTGGCCAACTTTGCGAA
>CAZULB010000097.1:0-11823 GCA_964621155.1 uncultured bacterium
TTCGGTGGCACTGGCGACGATGCCGGGAACGCGATCGAGGTGAGCAATTACGTCTGGCTGACGGGATACATCTACGGTTTTGTAACCTTCGACACCCACACGGTGGGTGCCTCTGGACTGGCAACCACATTTGTTTCGCGGCTGGATGGTTCCACTGGAACGAACTTTCTCACGACTGGCTTCGGCGCCACCACGACGGCCTGTGTCGCAAACGGACTGAGCACGTACGCCAATGGAGACTACGGGATCACCGGCTATTTCACCGGCAATCTCTCCCTGAGCCAGAACTTTATCAACGCGGGCGGGCAGGACATCTTCGTCGGCCAGATACAGTCGGGCCTGGGCGTCGTGGCGCGCTGGTTTCATGCCTTCGGCAGCACCGGTGACGACAGAGGCCGGGCCGTCAAAGCCGACGTCTTTTCCAACCTGTTCGCGGCCGGGTCGTTTGGAACGACGATCAATTTGGGCGGTGGCCCGATGGTGAGCGCCGGCGGAACGGACGCGTACCTGGTCAAGTTCGACTCCAACGGAAATCACCTGTGGAGCAAGCAGTATGGTGACAATCTCAACGATGCGGGCAATGCCGTGGGGGTCGACTTCAGCGGCAACGTGTTTGTCGCCGGCACACTCGGCAACAAGAAGTATCTCGTAAAGCTCGCGCCGGACGGCAGCACCCTCTGGAGCAAGTCGTACAGCACGTTGGCGCCGCTGCCGTTCCTGACTCCGTATGGGGTGGCGGTCGACGACTCGAGCGGTGCGATCGTGGCGGGACAGAGCTTCGGTTTGGTGGACCTGGGTGCCGGATCTCTTTTCAGTCCGCACGCGGCCATGTTCATCGCGAAGTTTGCCGCCAACGGATCAATCCGCTGGTTTCATGCATTTACCGCGCAGGCTTCGTCCGGCAGCGCCACTGCCTACGCCGTTGCTTCGACTCAGAATGGTGGCAGCGTAAGCGTCACGGGATCCTTCATCCAGCCGACCAGCTTTGGCGGCTCTGTGCTCAATTATCAAGGAACCCAAGACGTATTTGTGGCGCGATATGCTTCCGCCAGCGCCGAGCCGATCATCGGGTCGATCGAGGACATCGGCAACGACCAGGGACGCGCGGTGAAGGTGCGCTTCAACCGCTCCGGATACGACCTATACCCATCGGTGATCGATCACTACGAGATCTACCGCAAGGACGCCGCGCCGCCGCCGGCGCTGCCGATGGCTGCCGCATCGCGCGGACCGGCCATCACGGGCTGGACGCAAGTGGGGCGCGTCGACGCACACGCCGACAGGAGCTACGGCGTGGACGTCCCCACCATCGGTGATTCCACGCTCGCGCTGGGTCAGTACCGCTCCACGTTCCGGGTGCGCGCCGCGACCGAAGACCGCCTCGTGTACTACGACTCGCCACCCGACAGCGGCTACTCGCTCGACAACCTGGCGCCGGCGATTCCATTCAATTTGGTGTATGGCGCGGGGTCGCTCTCATGGGGCGAGTCGCCAGATGCGGACTTCAAGTTTTTTACCGTGTACGGTGCGAGCACAAACTCTTTCGCGTCGGCCACCGTGGTGGACTACTCCACCGCCACGTCGATGGACGTGCAAGCATCGCCCTACACCTACTACTTCGTCACGGCCACGGATTTCTCGGGGAATGAAGGCAGGCCCGCCGTCGTACACGCAACGTCGGGTGTGGACGGGACACCCGCGAGCTATATCCTGTCCGTCTCGAACTACCCCAACCCCTTCAATCCGCGCACCACGGTGAAGTACACGGTGCCGTCGCGCGGACACGTGAGTGTTCGGGTGTTTGATGCACACGGTGCGCTCGTAGCGACGCTATTTGACGGTGAGCGGAACGCGGGGGCCTATTCGATCGACTGGGATGGAAGAAAAACCGACGCCGCCGGTGCGGCGTCGGGGGTGTATTTCGCCCGCATCGAGCACAACGGGGCGACGCGCACGAAGAAGATGGTGCTACTGAAGTAGGAATTCTGACGTGGTATAGTCAATTGTCGTTCTCCCTGCATTGCACTCGTTCTCCGATCGGGGTGTGATGAACATGCGTCGTCCCCTCCTCCTGGCCGCGATCCTTCCCTGTCTCCTCCTGCTCCCGTCACGGAGCCACGCGTTGTGGCCGTCGAACGGCGCGCCCATCGGCACGCAAAGTAACAACCAAAACCTGCCGAGGGCGATCTCCGATGGCGCCGGGGGTGCCATCATCACGTGGGAGGACAACCGCAGCAGTTCGTATGTGATCTATGCGCAGAGAGTCGATGCCATGGGCGACCCGCAGTGGACGCCGGACGGTGTCCTGGTCAGTTCACCCGGCAGCGTGAACAATGCTCCGCAGCTCATCCCGGACGGGGCCGGAGGCGCCATCATCACCTGGTACCGTAATGGTGACATCCTTGCGCAGCGCATGAATTCCAATGGGTCTCCGCAGTGGACGGTTGGCGGCGTCTTCGTCAGCATCGCGACCGGTGCGCAGCAGATTCCCACGATCGCCTCCGACAACGCGGGCGGGGCGATCATCACGTGGCAGGACAATCGCACGATTACCGACTATGACATCTACGCCCAGCGCATCAACGGCAGCGGTGTGACGCAATGGACGTCTGACGGCGTGGGCGTTTGCACCCTGGGAGGAGCCAGCAACAGCCAGACGTCACCGCAGATCACAGCGGATGGCAGCGGTGGAGCGGTAATCGCGTGGACTGACACAAGAAATGGTTCGCTGGATATCTACGTGCAGAAAGTAAACGCGTCGGGCGTGATGCAATGGGCGGCCAACGGTGTTGCCATCGTCCAGACTGTCGACATACAAACGGATCCGTCGCTTTGCTCCGACGGGCTCGGTGGCGCCATCGTCGCCTGGGAAGACAACCGATCCCTCTCGTGGGACACATACGCGCGGCGGATCAATAGCGCGGGTACTCCGCAGTGGACCGCGAACGGCGTGGTCCTCTCCGCACAGGCGAATTTTCAGCTGAACCCGGTGCTCATCGCGGATGGTGTCGGCGGCGCCATCGTGGCCTGGGACGACGGACGTACGGGCGGCATCCCCGACATTTACGTGCAGCGACTGAACTCGGCGGGCACCGCGCTTTGGACGGCGAATGGTGTTGCACTCGCCACCACCGGCAACGGCAGTGAGCCCGAGATCGTGACCGACGGCCTCGGCGGCGCCATCGTCGCCTGGCAGGACACGCGCAGCGGAAACTCCGACGTCTACGCGCGGCGCATCAATTCATCGGGCGTGGCGCAGTGGACGGCCAACGGCGTCGCTCTCTCCACCGCGGCGGGTGCGCAGCGCACGGTTGCGATCGCGTCCGATGGCGTCGGCGGCGCCATCGTGGCGTTCGAGGACCTGCGCGGGAACGGGGTCAACACAGACGTGTACGCGCAACGTATCGAGCGCAACGGATACTGGGGTTATCCCGCGCCCGAGATGGCCGGTGTGATCGACATTCCCGGCGACCAGGGCGGCAAGGTCAACCTCTCGTGGGGCGCGAGCCGCCTCGATCTGTGGCCGGACGAGCTCCTCCAGACCTATACGGTGTGGCGCGCGATCGACGCGAGCGCGGCTCTTGTCGCGATCAACGCGGGCGCCGCGCGAGTGCGCGACGGCCTCGATCCGATGCCATCGTCCGGTCGCGACGTTGTCCGCGTGCAAGTGATCAACAGCGTGACCTACTACTGGAAGCTCATGAACACGCTGGGGGCATACCATCTCACGGGTTATTCCGACGTCGTTCCCACGCTCTTCGATTCCACGGCGGCTTCACCCGACTTTCACCACTTCCAGGTGATCGCCCATGCGGCGGTCGGCCAGTGGATATCCGCGGTCGCCGACGGCCGCTCGGTGGACAACGTCGCGCCGGCGCCGCCGCTACAACTGAGCGCGCAGCGTGTCGGTGCCGACGTGCACCTGGTGTGGAATCAGAATCATGATCCAGACCTCGAGAATTACAAGGTGTATCGCAAGTCGTCGGCGGGTGTGACGCCGATTCTGCCCAACTTCCTCTCGAGTGCGGAGGACACCATCCTTGTCGATGCGAGCGCACCGGCGACTTCGCTCTACTACATCGTGACGGCAGTCGACGCACACGCCAACCAGAGTGCACCCTCGAACGAGGCCGCCGTGTCGCCCGTCACCGGCGTAGGAGACACACCGCAGACGTATGTCCTCTCGCTCTCGAGTTATCCCACTCCGTTCAATCCGCGCACCACGGTGAAGTACACGGGGCCCTCGCGCGGGCACGTGAGTGTTCGCGTGTTTGATACACACGGTGCGCTCGTAGCGACGCTATTCAACGGTGAGCGGAACGCGGGGGCCTATTCGATCGACTGGGATGGAAGAACGACCGACGCCGCCGGTGCGGCGTCGGGGGTGTATTTCGCCCGCATCGAGCACAACGGGGCGACGCGCACGAAGAAGATGGTGCTACTGAAGTAGGCCACGACGCAGGACCGTTACGGTCCCAGGTGCACACATATTCAAATCACATGGCAACAATGGATTACGTGGCTTATCTCAACAACTAAATGAAAATGCTGAAGTCAGGCGAGAATCGCCCTTTCCGCCCCTCATTATAGTGGGTCGAAGGGGTCAGTTCCCGTCGCTCACGCCCCAACGGAGCTTCAGGTAATAGAGCCGCGCCAGTAGCTTCGCGACGTTCCCGTTCTGCTCCTCGGCGAGGTCGGCGAACAACTTCGTGATGTTCTGCCCGATCATGAAGCCGCGCGGATCGACTGTGTGCAGCACGAGGCGCTCGACTCCCGCCATCTTCGCCGCCATGATTTGCAGGAAGGTCATCACTTCGCGGTTTCCACCGAAGGCACCGCAACCCCAGAAGCCGGAGTGAATCACAACCGATCCCGATTGTGTGCCGCGCACGCGCGCGGACTCGAGCACGGCCGCGCGAAAGCCGGTGTACGCGGTGTCGAGAATGTGTGCGAGCTCTTCCCTTTGGTACCAACCGCGTCCGCCACTGGGTGCGGCGATGGCGATGATGTTGCTCACGGTGGGCGGACTAATGGCGCGCGTCGCGCGCGCGATGACATGCGGCTCGGCCATTTCGAATTCGTTTCCGTAGAGACCGTTGGGCCGTCCCTCGTCGGGATTCACGTCCTGCGCCACGCAACAACGACGCTCCGCTCCGGTGACGAGAATGGGCGTGGGCTTTCCTTCCTCTTTGGTCAGCAGCAAAGAGCGCCGTTGCAGCGCTTCACGCAGTGAAGCGAGCACAGGATGCTCCGCGCACTGGGTCTCATCCTGCGCCATGAGACCGGTCCCGTAGTAACCGAACACCTGGGGATCAGCGAAGTTGACGTGCCACTCCACAGCACCCGCGGCATCGTGCATAGGAACGTAGTTGTAGACGTCGTCGCGTGATTCCACCACGCAGGCTCCCCTGTCGACATGCTCAGGCGGCGCGATCGAGCTCCAACGTGTGAGCGCCACGCGTCCGCGATGCGCACATCCGGGCGGACACGCGATATCGAAAACGACTTTCTTGTTGGCGTCGTAGAGAGCAGGGGGATGAGCCGCCATGAGCTCGGCAGCGTCGAACTCGTAACGCTCGATGGGCTCGTGGGGCTGAGCGGTTGGGTGCACAGGTGAATGACCTCGCTCGAAATGACCGACTTGACACTCAACAGTAGTCGAGTAGACTGCTTCTTATCCAGCGGAGATATGTCGACGCGCCACCGTCGAGACGGTCTCCAAACATCTTGGTCAGATTTTGCCACTGGTTGTTCAGTTCATCAAGGACGTGAGGTGAACCAATGGGCCGTTTCCGACTGAGAATTCCGGCGTGGTTTACCGTCGCCATACTGTGTTTCCTGATTCTTGCCTCGACTGCGTCTGCTCTGTTCACCGATGGCAGCTTCGAGTCGGGCTCGCTTAACTGGGGTCAGGTTCCATTCGTGAACCTGGGCCTCACGGGACCCGTCGGAAAGACCTTCACCTTTGACGATATCAACCTGGTCGGCGGCGGTTACGGCCAGACGATCATTACACCACCATCGCCGCAGGGGTCGGTTGCCGACCCGCTTCTCGGTTCGGGGGCGAGCTTCAGATATCCCCTGTTCGGCCAGCGTTGCGCGCGATTCAACGGGCCGGACGCCGATCGACTCATGGAGTGGCTGTCTCAAGAACCGACAGTCACTGCTGCGGACGTGGATCCCGTGGACGGATTGGTGCACGTTCGGTTCGCGATGGCGCCGGTACTGGGCGATGCGCCGGGCGAATCGCAATTGCAGCGACCGTGGATCTGCATCTGGATCCGCAACAGCAGCAAGAACCCGGCCCCGACTGTGTACACGCGCTTTGTCTTTGCTGACGAGGGCGTGGTTCCGTGGAAGGTTTCGAACGGTATCAAGTACACGGATTGGCAGATCGTCGACATTCCGTTTCTGCCCTCCGAGGTCGCCGTCGGCAACACCATCGACGTCAACATACTTCCCGCGGGCTGCAACCAATACGATCACGTCGGCTATGTCTACCTCGACGGCTTTGGCAGCAAGCTTCCCGGGCTGTGGGTTTCGAAGACGGAAAACCTGGACCCGGTCGAGAACGGAACCAATCTGACGTATACGCTGCACTACTACAACGGCGGCACCACTGACATCGACAACGTCATGGTCAAGGATGCGATCCCGTCCTGCACGGCGTATGTCTCGAGCACCAACCCCACCACGTGGGGTGCTACTTCGTACGCGTCGGGAGTGGTAACGTGCAACCTCGGGACACTCGCACCGGGTGAGCAAGGATCATTTACCGTCACCGTGGCTACGAGCTCCGACGCGGTCGCATGTCCCGAGATCGTGAGCGGTGATTACACCATCCAGGGCGACGGCGCGCCTCTCCTCCATGGCGCACCCTTAACGACGCGTGTCTATGATTTTTGCGCGCCTTCCACGGTGGTCCTCGACGGGGGTTGGGACGCTGTTCAGGGGCAACGCATGGCGATCGGTGACCTGGATAACGAGTGGCTCGTCGTGGCCGATCCGGTCGCCGGAACCACTGAGCCCCGCCCGGCATATGTCACCGGGACAGCTTATGACAGTCAGATATTGAACCCATACCCGCCGGGAATCACCAAGAAGGAAACAGGATTGACGGTTTACGAGTATCGCTTCTGCCTGGACAACACGTTTGCGTTTCTGGATCTAAGCTTTGACTATACGATCTTCCGCCATCTGTACTTGAACGGATACTTGTTGGATGACGGTCAGCCTTCGGGCCATTTCACGACGAACGCATTCGACTTCGGCAAGTTCAACGTGGGAGAGAATGTACTGCGGATAGTGATCGACAACACCGATCCGGTGTACAAGCCTCCCCTGACCCTCCGGCTAACGGGAACGATCGCCGGTCCAGGTGTACATTATCGATCGTGCTGCGCGGCAGCGTCTGGCGTAGTGGCGGGACAGGTGTGGCTGGACTCGGACGCGAACGGTAAACCAGACGGAGGTGAGCATGGCAGCAACGGCTGGGCTATCGAGCTGTGGCAGGGTACGTCTCTCTTGCAGACCAGGGTTACCGATTTTTTGGGGAACTACTATTTCCTCGATGTTCCAACGGGAACGTTTCGTGTCGAAGTGAATCCCCATGTTGGAGCTGCGTTCACGACCGTCGATTCCCAGACGCGATTGCTGACAAGGGGTGCAACTGCCAACCACGTCGACTTTGGCTACAAGAAAGTCAGCTCGATCGACCCACGGCGGTTCACCATCACGCCGAATCCCTTCAACCCGACAACAACGATGTCATTCAGCGTGCGCGAGCGAACACCCGTGAGCTTGAAGATCTACGGCGTTAATGGAGACCTCGTGCGTACGATCATCGACGGAGAGGTTCCACCGGGCGAGCAGCAGCGCGTCTGGGACGGTAGGGACAACTCTGGCCGCGCGGTTGCAAGCGGCGTCTATTTCGGAAAGCTTGTCACCAAAGCGGGCTCACAAACGGTCAAGATGGTGCTGCTGAAGTAGCTACCAGTCGTTCCTGGCGTACCACTCGTGCGCGAGCCGCACCTGGTCGCTCCAGAACATAAGGCGCTTGTTGGGGCTGGTGGACGCGAGGAGCCCGAGCTCTTCGACGAAGTTCCAGAAGCCTTCACCGGGTTCCTGGGTTCCTTTGGCGGTGACGAGCGCGCTCGCCAGGAACTGGCCGCGTTGATACGAGTCGAGCGAGACACGACCGAGCAGATCGCCCAGAATATTGCGGTGGAGATCGCCCCACTCGGGCATGCCGAGTTCGAAAGGCGTACCGCCATCGATGTTGGGAAATTGCAGCTCGAGTCCGCTGACGAGCTTCGAGTAGTGCACGAGCGCCTGTCGCTTGCCCACCGCCGCGATGCGGCGGCCAAGCTCCGCCATCGCCCCGGGGCACGCTTCCGAGTACGGCCACGGCTTGGCCATCATCTTCTCGAGGTTGGGGCCCGCCATCTATTCCTTTGTGCCCGCTTCCAACTGCTTCAAGACCTCACCCAGGCGCTTGATCTCGCTGCCGTAGGTCGACCAGTCCCCGGCGCGCTGCGCGCTCATCGCGCGCTGGTAGATGTCGGAGGCCTGTCGAACCAGCTCGCCGGAACTGCCACCGGTGGCGGCGGGAACCGGCTCGGGTTCTGCGCTCTTGTGCGCGACCACGCCGCCGAACATGCGCGTGAGACACTCGGTGAGCGTTTCTTCCATCACCACCTGATTCTGATACGCCACCACGACACGTTTGAGCTCGGGGATACGTCCGCCCTGGGCACGAAGGTAGATGGGCTGCACATAGATGAGCGACTCGGCAATCGGGATCACGAGCAGATTGCCGCGGATCACTTCGGAGCCGCGCTGGTCCCACAGTGAAATCTGGCGCGAGATCTCGGTGTCCTGGTTGATGCGATTGACAATCTGCGTCGGACCGAAGATGAGGCTCTGCTTGGGCAGGCGATAAACCACGAGCTGTCCATAGTGGGGCGCGTCGTTGCGCGCGACCATCCACGACGCCAGGTTGTCCTTGCCGCGCGGTGTAAAGGGCACCATGTAGACGTACTCGGCCTGGGGCTCGCCCGGAAGCTGCATCACGATATGGCGCAGAAACGGATCGGCGCCCGCGTCGTTGCCCTGCACGGCCGGACGCTGCCACTGGTCTTCCTGGTGATAGAAGGTGGCGGGCTCGTTCATGTGATATTTCGCGTACATGTCGGCCTGTGCGCGGAAGAGCACTTCGGGATAGCGCAGGTGCGCGCGCAGATCGGCGGGCATTTCTTCCAGCGGATGAAAGATGCCCGGGAAGATCTTCGCGTACGTGAGCACAATGGGGTCGTGCGCATCCGCGAGATATGCGTCCACCGCACCGGTGTAGGCATCGATCGTGACCTTGGCGCTGTTGCGCATGTAATTAATGCCGCCCCGGAGCGGATCGGCGTACGGATAGCGGGTGGTACGCGTGTAAGCGTCCATGATCCAGTGCAGCTTCCCGGCGTCGTCGATGACGATATAGGGATCGTTATCGAACACGAGGAACGGAAGTGCTTTCGTGGCCCGCTCCCGGATATTGCGGTAATACATGGCGCGACTGTCGTTCGTGATGTCGCTCGAGAGCAGCACTTTCATGGATCCGAAGTACGCCGCGAACAGAAGACGTCGCCCGAACGTGCCGACACGCACACCGCCTTCACCCGTGTACGAGGTGTAGACGTTCTCGTCCCCCGACGGATAATCGAACTCGCGCTGCTTCGTATTCGCGAACACCCACGAGTCCGAAATTTCTCCGTAATAGATCTGAGGCCGCGTCACTTTGAGCGACACACTCGATGCGGGCGGCAGGTCCTTCACAAACAGCACCGGGAGCCCCTCGTTCGTGACCTCGTTGACGGGGCTCAGGGTGAGCCCCATGCCGTGCGTAAAGGTGAGACGTTCGTTGATGAAGGTGCGCGTCGGCAGCGACGCGGCATTGAGTTCGCGCGGCGAGAGCAGGACCTGGCGATAGCGTCCGTCGATGTGGTAGCGGTCGTCGTCCACGGAGAGGAAATCGTAATAGGTGCGAATTTCCTGCAGCTGACCGAAGGTCTGGCGCAGCGGGTCGCGATCCCACAGGCGGATATTGTCGATGGTCCCCTGGCTGGCGGTGATGTCCTTCTCGGTCAGCTGCGCCTCGCCGGAGAGGTCGCGCACGACCACGCTGTCGAGCCCCCACGCTTCGCGCGTGGCGGCAATGTGGCGCGCGAGCTGCGGTGCTTCCTTCGACAGTTCATTGGGTGCCACCACCAGGCGATTCACGAGCGAGGGATAGAGCCCGAGCGCCAGTACGGACACACCAAAGTTGATGGCGAGCGCGATGGTCACGCCGCGCACGAGGCGCTCACCGCGCGCCGCCCACAGCACGATCCCCGCCCCCACGATCGACGCGAGCGCCGAGAGCCAGAGGGCCGGAAGTTTGGCGTGCAGGTCCGCGAAGCTCGCGCCCGACAAAGGACCGGTCGTCGAATACAACAGGTCGGGCATGCGCACGAACACGGTGCGCACCGCGCCCACCACGAACAACGCCGCGATCAACAGCGCCAGGTGCAGGCGCGCGCGTTCGTTGACACTGGTCTGGCGCCGCACCAGTGACAGTTCCCCGCGCACCAGGTAAACGACCAACGCACCGACCAGCGACACGGTGAGCACGAGCGTCACGATGCGCAACACACCCACGATGAGCGGAAGCGTGAACACGTAGTAGGACACGTCGCGGCCGAAGACAGGGTCGGCCGTTCCGAACGGCGTCTGGTGCAGAAAGCGCAGCACGGTGAGCCAGGAACCGGCGCTCGCGACCGCAAAGAAAAACCCCAGGGCGAGCGCCGCCGGGCCGGCGATGCGGCGCACAATGTGGATCAACGCCGCGGGCCCGACAGGAATGGGCTGGACCAGCTCCGATGGCTCGGGTAGTCCACGAAGCGCCAGGCGTAAGTTGCTCTGAATAAACAACCACGCCAGCAAGCCCACGCCGATGCCGAGCAGGTAACGGGCGAGGTACTGGGTGGCGAATACGCGCTCGAAGCCGAGTTGCTGGAACCACAGCCGGTCGGCCTCGAAGCGCACGAGCGACGGAACCAGGACGAACAGGGCGAGCACCAGGAAAGCCAGGAAAATCCGCCGGCCCCGGTGGGGTCTGCGGTTGATGCGATGTGGGGTGACCATTGCGCTACGCTACCACGATGCGGCCGCTCTGTGTGGGATACTTGTGTGCCGGCGAGTGCCTTTTCACTGGCGCGGGACCTTCTTCCACACCAGGTCGGCGAACTTGCGCCGCACGATCATGCGGTTGACGGTGCCGTTGGGCTCGATGGGAAAGATGATGAGCTGCGAGAGATTGTCGCCGCCGCGCACGAAGACGTTCTCGCCGATGGGGATGAGCGGCCTCAAGTCATTGTCGGTGGGACCGCCCATGAGCTTGGTCCCGTGCTGGTCGACGAAATAGCGCCGCTTCCCGCCCGAGAGCTCGTACATGCCGGCCAGCGCCTGAAAGCGCGCCGACGCGACGGGTGTGGGTGGCGGATCCTGCGCCTGCACCAGTGTGTGCGCCGCGATGACACGCCACTTCTTATCTTCCTTGCGCCACGTGTACGTCGAAAGATACTTAACGCGCAGGTGCTGGTCGTAAATGGTCTCGGTTTCATCGGCATCGAACACGATAACGGCCACGTCCCCGTAATCGGTTACGCGCGGATTCTGCACCGTGATGTTACCGCTCAAACCGGGCGGAAACGGCCCCATGCCGTGAATCAGCTTCTGCTTGTTGAGCACCTCGCCGCCCTCGTCGACGTACACGCCGCGATCCGAGAAGTAGTG
>CAZULB010000098.1:0-11568 GCA_964621155.1 uncultured bacterium
GGTGTCAATTGATCTGTGCCTCGATATTGCTGCTTCATCCCAAAAACAAAATCGCAAGATCGGGAGGTCTTGCGTCGGTTACGGTCAGAGTCTGGGTGCCTTCGAATGCTTAAACCGGTTCGCTGTCGGCGTCAAATCCGCCGAACACATCCTCCTCGAGATCACCCGGATCCTTGTCGAAAATGACCGCATACGCGATCGACTTGACCTCCTCGATTCCCACCTTGTCGCCCCCCATCGGGATGGCGCGCGCCACGATGGTCTCGAACTGACGGGCATCGATCAGGGCGAGGTTCTGGAGCCGATAGAGATAGCCGTATGCCTCGGTCGAAAGACTCATGCGCTCGAACTCGCTCAGGACACGGGTCACGCGGTGGCCCTGCCCCTCCCGCCGGGCGGAGCGCGACGAATACCAGAACACAGCATGCCCGATTTCGTCGGCCGAGTACCCCCGGCTCGAGAGCTCCTTGTCGAACTCCACGTGCCGGCGGTCGGCGCCGTAGCTCATTTCGGCCACGAGCACCACGAGATCCATCAGGCGTGTCCACATATTAGTGTCTTCCCCTTGCCCGAACCCCGCTCGGAGCGTGGGTATCCGGAAAAGGGCCTGAAACATATACCGAGGTTTTCGGGCCCGGCAACTGTCAATTTGCTGATACGGAGTGTGAACGCGCCAATCGACCCGGCTAACTGCTTGCCCCGCAACAGTTTTTGTACTTCTTTCCACTTCCGCACGGGCACGGATCGTTGCGCCCCACCTTCTTTTCGTGACGGACGACGGGGCCTTTCTGGGGCTGATCCCGAAGAACCGCGCTGGTCGCCTCCGTGGCACCCCGGCCCGGCCCACCGAAAGGCCGCGGCCGCGCTGCGCGCGGGTCGGAGACGGGCGGTGGCGCCGGCTCCTCAGCCGGAGCGCCGGCTGCCTGCTGCGCGATGGGGGTGGCGGCCTGGTGCTCCGCACGGGCACGCGAAAGATCCGCCGTGGGCCGCGGTTGCGCCGCCAGGCGGGCGTGGAACATGGCGAAAATGGCGTCGCGGTCGATGCGCTCGTTGAGGTCGCTGAACAGGCTGAACGCCTCCCGCTTGTACTCCACCAGCGGGTCTTTCTGCGCGTAGGCGCGCAGGTGGATGCCTTCCTTGAGTGAATCGAGCTCGTGCAGGTGGTCCATCCACTTTTCGTCGATGACCTGGAGCAGAATGAACTTCTCGAACTCCGGAACCATGTCCGGGTTGTTGAATTCGCGCCCCAGGAAGTCCTCGCGCATGCGCAACGCCTCGTGTGCGCGCGTTTTCGCGTGCTCGCGCAACTCCTCCAAAGAGTCGGACATGTCCTCGGGCAGCGTGAATGAGTACAGGTATGTCGACTCGAGCTGTGCCACGAACTCGGATCGGCGCTGGTTCTCGGGCAGCTCCGAGCCGTCGATGAAGCGCTCGATCGCGCCATCAACGTGGTCGTCGATCATGGTTTCGATGATCGTATGCAGGCTCGCAGCGTCGATCACCTCGTTGCGGCGGCCGTAGATCACCTCGCGTTGACGGTTCATCACATCATCGTAGTCGATGAGGCGTTTGCGGATTTCGAAGTTGTGCGCCTCCACGCGCTTTTGCGAACGCGCGATGCTCTTGGTGACCAGCGGGTGGGTGATCACTTCCCCTTCCTTGACTCCGAGGCGATCCATGACGCCCGCGATGCGGTCGGAGCGGAACAGACGCATGAGGTCGTCTTCGAGCGAAATGAAGAACACCGACTCACCGGGGTCGCCCTGACGGCCGGCGCGGCCACGCAGCTGCCTGTCGATGCGACGCGACTCGTGGCGCTCGGTACCAATGATGTGCAGCCCGCACGGCACGTCCTCTTCGCACTTGCGCGGGTCGACGGTGGTGCCGTCTTTCGTTTTCCATTCGCCGCGCCCGGTGCCGATGCCGCATTCCGCGCATTTCACGACCGACGACTCGAGTTTGATGTCAGTGCCGCGTCCCGCCATGTTGGTGGCGATGGTCACCGCGCCCGCGCGACCCGCGCGCGCCACGATCTCGGCTTCCTGCTGGTGATACTTGGCGTTGAGCACGTTGTGCGCGATGCCGCGGCGCTTCAGGAGGCGCGACAGCGTTTCCGAAACCTCCACGCTGATGGTGCCGACCAGCACGGGCAGCTTCTTTTCGTTTAGGCGCGCGATTTCATCGATGATGGCGTTGTACTTCTCGCGCTTGGTGCGATAGACGAGGTCGTCCATGTCCCTGCGCTTGATCGCCTCGTTGGTCGGGATCACCTGCACGTCGAGCTTGTATATCTTGTGCAACTCCTCCGCTTCCGTCTCGGCGGTACCGGTCATGCCCGCGAGCTTCTCGTACATGCGGAAGTAGTTCTGCAGCGTGATGGTGGCCAGCGTCTGCGTCTCGCCTTCGATCTTGACGCCTTCTTTGGCTTCCAGGGCCTGGTGCAGGCCGTCGGAGAAACGGCGGCCCGGCATGAGGCGGCCCGTAAACTCGTCGACGATCATCACCTTGCCGTCCTGCACGACGTACTCGTTGTCTTTTTCGAACAGTGTATATGCGCGCAAGAGCTGGCTGAAGTTGTGAATCGATTCGGAGCGCTCGGCGTAGCGCCGGTAAGCGAGGTCCTTGGCCTCCACGCGCTGCGTGGGATCGAGGGACTCGTCGCGGTCAATGGCGTGAATCTCTTCGGACAGGTCGGGCAGGACGAATTGCTCGCGGTCCTCCGCGGAGAGGGCTTCGCGGCCCTTCTCGGTGAGGTTGAGCGAATTGCCCTTTTCGTCGACGGCGTAGTAGAGCTCTTCGTCGAGATCGGTGAGGACTTTGTCACGCATGAGCTCGACTTCGATGCGCTGGATCAGCTTTTCGACGCCGGACTCGGTCATCAGCTTCATGAAACGATTGTTCTTGGGCGCGCCACGCTTGACCTTGAGCAGCGCGCGCGCCACTTCGTCTTCCTTCTCCGCGTTTTCGCGTTCTTTCTCGGCGAAAGCGACCAGCTCGTTCACGAGCCGCGTCTGCAAGCTCACCACACGTTCGACCTTGGGCTTGAGGCGCGCAAACAGATCCGACGACGTGCTGTGCGAAACCGGGCCCGAAATGATGAGCGGCGTGCGCGCTTCATCGATCAGCACGCTATCGACTTCGTCCACGATGGCGTAGGCGTGACCGCGCTGCACGCGGTCTTCCGCGCGCGTCTTCATATTGTCGCGCAGATAGTCGAAGCCGAATTCGTTGTTGGTGCCATAGGTGACGTCACACGCGTAGGCCTGCTTGCGGATTTCGTTGGGCTGGTCGGCCTGGATGCAACCGACAGTGACGCCGAGCTTGCGCAGCAGCTGCCCCATCCACTCGGAGTCGCGACGTGCCAGATAGTCGTTCACGGTGACCAGGTGCACGCCACGACCGGTGAGCGCGTTCAAGTACAGGGGCATGGTGGCAACAAGCGTCTTGCCTTCACCGGTGGCCATTTCCGCGATCTTGCCCTCGTGCAGCACGATGCCACCCACGATCTGCACATCGTATGGCACCATTTCCCAGGTGATGGGAATACCGCATACGTCCCAGGATGTGCCCACTAGCGCTTTGCAGGCCATTTTGACCAGGGCGAACGCCTCGGGCAGGATATCGTCGGGAGTCTCTCCCGCCGCCAGACGCGACCGGAATTCATCGCTCTTGGCGCGGAACTGTTCGTCTGTATAGCCCTCGTACGAAGCCGCGTGACGGTTGACCTCGTCGAGGATGGGCGCGTGCCGGGAGAAGTCGCGCTGCGACTTCGGCTTGAAGAGCTTCTGCAGAAAACTCATGGAGACGGGTGCCTTTCAGGGTGAAACCAATGCAAGGTAGCAAACGTGCACCGCGCGCGCAAGCCGGGGTGCTGCATCAGGTTCCGGGACGGCCCTGGTGCAATCAGGACTGGGGAGATTCCAGGCAGTAGAAGCGGCCAGCGTTATTGCCGAAGAAAACGCGCCCATCCACCACGACCGGCGAAGAAAAAATGGACTCGCCGGTTTGGTAGCTGTCGATCAACTGACCGTTGGAGGCGTCCAGGCAATAGACAGAACCGTCGTACGATGTGACGACAACGCGCCCGTCGCCCACATAGGGCCGGGAGAGAATGATGCCGCCGGTGTCGAAACGCCACACCAGTTCGCCATTCTTCGCGTCTATACAATAGACGCGCCGGTCGCCGGCGCCCGCAAACACGCGCCCTCCGTCGAGCACCAGGCCGGAGTTCACCGCTCCGCCGGCGCGATAGGTCCAGCGTGATTTTCCTCGCGCCAGATCGACGGCCATGACATCGCCCCGCGGCGAGCCCACCACGACGACGTCGCCGTCGGTGGCCGGAGAGGCTCCCACCGGACCTCCCAGAGCCAGCACCCACCGGCGCGCTCCTGTCACTTCGTCGAGCGCATACAGGCGCCCGTCGTGCGATGGAACCAGGAATACGTTCTCAGCCTGGGTAATCGCGCCGCGAATCGGGCCCTTGGTGGCAAACTTCCACAGTACGCGCCCACTCTCGAGCGAAAGCACGTACACGCGGCCGTTCATGGTGCCCACGGCGACGCGTTCGCCGGTTACCGCCGGAGTGCTGACAATTTTTTCGCGCAGAGCGCGCTTCCAGATCACCGTTCCGCTTCCGGCGCGCAGCGCCACCACGTTGCCGGCGTAATCCGCCGCGATCACCACCCCGCTGCGAAACACCGGCGAGGCGCCGACCCCGCCCTGCGCACTGTACGCCCACTGCCGATTGCCGTCCCTGCGCCCGATCGAGTAGACCTTGCCGTCGCGCCCCCCGAACACGACCGCATCACCGGCCACAACGGGAGACGAAGTTACCGCGGCGCGAAATGTCTGCTGCCAGGCCACGCCGAAGCCCTTCTTCTCTTCCGCCTTCGTTTCCGGCGGCGGCGCCGACTCCACGCTGGTGTCGGGAACCTCGCGCTTTTCGAGCGCGAGGGGAGGTGTTTCCTTGAGCACGGTCTCGTCGACGGCGGCGCTTCTGTCGTCCATCGCAGCCCGCCAGTACCCCAGGCCTCCCACACCCGCAATCAGCACCACGGCGCCAGCAATGGCGAGTGCGGCGGTGCGCCGCGCGCGCGGGCGGTCACTGCTCCCGCTGTCGACTGCGCGCGCCGGAACGCTTCCCGCCTGCGGGACGCGCGGCTCCACACTGAGCATGAGCACGGTGTGGCGGACGCGATCCACGCCCAAACGCGCCGGGAGCCGCCCGGTGGTGTGCTCGAGGGCGTCGACACTTGCGGCCATGTCATCGGCCGCGCCTCCCAGCAACAATTCGCGCGGTGCGGTATCACCGGCCACAGACTGCACTCGATAGAGCGCCAGCGACTCGGGCAACGTCTGGGCAAACAGGTCGTGTTGCGACCGTGCGGTTTCAATCGAGAGCTCGCTCACTCCGTCGATTCCCGGTGTCGAAAGCGGCACAAAAACACCGCGCCAGCGCACACGCGCCGAAGCCCCGCGCGCGCACAACAGGTGCACCGTATCGCGTTCGCGCAGCGCCACATAGATCCCGAGCCCTTCGAAATCGTCGAGTCGTGTATCCACGCCGCGCGCCATGGACTCAAGAACGTGGACGCGCTCGCGCAGGAATGCCTGTGCGCCCTGCAGTCGCGCGGTTTCCAGATAGCGCGCGATCGTGTCGCGAAAGCACGCCAGCAGAAATCTCTTTCGGGAAGCGGAGGCGTGGGCGGAGGTGTCCTGCATGAGCACGACAAGTCCCCGGCCGGCGCTCGAATGCTCGCGATAAACGAGATCGGCGTCGGACTCCATTTCAGGAGCAGCAGGAATGAATGCAACGTCGTGGCTCATGGCGCGGGCCAGAGCCTAGGCGGCACACTTTCGGAGTGTCAAGGAAAGCTAGTAAGGACGGCGACTTTTCGCGGGACGGCGGATTTCGACACCGGGCTTGGCCGGCTTCTCCTCGGTCTTCTTCTTGAACAGCCCGAAGAGGCCACCGCCGCTGCCACCCTCGCTCTTGCCCTTCGCATCCCCTGCCGCAGCCCTGGGATTTTTCGCGTTCTTGATGTAACGCAGGGCCACCGGGTGGTCGGGGTCCCACTTCAGGGCTTCTTCGAAGGACTCCAGCGCCGTGCTCGCCAGCCCCGCCTGCATGTAGACGAAACCGAGATTGGCGTGGTAGTCGGCATTGTAGAACTCCATTTCGAGCGCCTTCTTGCAGGCGTCGCGCGCCTCGTGCAGGTTGGTCTTGAGCACGCCGAGGGCAAAGCCGTACCAGCTGTGGTAGGCAGGATTGGAGTCGTCGTACTTGATGGCAGCCTTGAGCAGAACGACCGCTTTGTCGTAGCGATTCTGGCGCATGGCAGCGCGCGCCTGCTCGTAGGAGAGATGGCCGGAGCGTTTGTCGGCTTCGCGGCGCTCGGCAATCGAACCGCTGCCGCTCTTCTTCTTGAGGCGCTCGTCGAACTCGCGGCGCTGGATGGGATCGTTCAACACCGCGAACGCTTCGTTGATAAGCTTGAAGTCAACCCCGCCCTGGGCTGTGGTTTCGCCGGCGACGTCGGGGTGGTGGAGCTTGGCCAGCTTGAAATACGCCTTCTTGATCGCGTCGGTGTCGGCCGTCGGCCAGACATTCAACACTTCGTAGTAATCGACGAACTTCGTGTTCTGCTCCATGTCGCCTCCGGCGTGCAAGCGCGCGTCGCGCTACTTGCCGGTCTTTCCGTTCGCCACCAGGCGAAGCTCCTGCAGAAGGTTGTTCGCAAGCTGATTGTCGGGCTGAACTTTCAGCACCAGGTCCAGCTGGGCCTGCGCTTCGTCGTAGCGCGAGTTTTCATAGTAGAGCAGCGCGAGATTGAGGCGCGCCTTTAGATAGTAGGGGTTGATCTTGAGAGCGATTTCGAACTCGTGCACCGCGTCGTCCACCATGCCGTTGTTGCCGTAGGCTATGCCGAGGAAGTTGTGCAGATCGGGATAGTCGGGCTTGAGGGCGATGGCCTTCTTGAGCTCGCGGATGGCCTCATCGGTGTTGCCTTCCTGAATGGCCTCCACCGCCAGCTCCTTCGAGATCTGCGCCGAGCTGGGGCGCTCCTCGATCAGTTCCGAATACAACCGCGCGATCTCATCCTCGCTGCCGGCACGTAGTGCCAGTACGAGCGCGTCGAGATTCTCGCGATAGAAGTTGGGGCAGCTCTGCTTGGCGTCGAGCGCTTCGCGTACCGCCGTCTCGCGGTCGTTCATCTTGTGGGAGATCATCGACACGTAAACGCGCGAGCGGAAAAACTTGTTGTTGATGTCGAGTGAATTGCGGAAGCAGCGCGCCGCGTCCTCGAGGCGGCGCTGACCCGCGTAGAGAACGCCGAGCTTGTAGTGCAGATCGGCAAACATGGGCTTGATGCGCACGGCGGATTCCATCTCGCGGATGGCTCCCTCGGTGTCGCCGGCGTTGGAGCACTGCTGTGCCAGCGCGACGTGCGCTTCGCAGGTATACAGGTCCAGCGTCCCGCGATCGATGTCGCCGGCATCAACCGCCAGGGCCTGCAGTTCCTGGAACTTGTCGAGCGCGCGCTGGTACTCACCCGAGTTGAACAGGTTGAGGGCGCGCGAGAACTCGCTCTTGGGAATGAACGTGAACAGTCGTTTCAAGAACATGGCGTCTTACCCCTGCAGGAACCGGGCCGCGAGCTGCATCGCGATGCCGCTGAAGATCGGAACCCGCATGTTGTCGTCGAGCGGGGACGGCATTGCCTCCGCCACCGTCGCAGTTACCGCGCCCACCAGCGCCAACCATGGCGATGAGAGCAGCGGCCAACCGACCATGAAGCACACCACGAAGCACGCGATGCTTCCGTGGGGACTCTTGCCCCAGAAACGCGGTGTGCCGAACCGCTTCCCGATGATCGCTGCTGCCGCGTCGCCGAGCACGAGGAACGCCAGGGCCGCAATGGCGATGGCATGATCGAACACAACTACGCTGAGCAGAGCCGCGATCATGTAGTGCGTCGAACCGAGCAGGTGCTCTTCTTCGTGCGGCCTCAGGACCGAGCGGAAGAGCCTGAGAAAGAACCCACGCAGGCGACGATCACTGAGCCGAAGCAGATCGACCGCGACCGTGCCAAAAGTAGCAAGTATGAGGCCAAGCAAGGCGGTCGTGTGCGGCATGAGGTACACCCAGACGGGGACCACAATCATGCCCAGATGGAAAGACTTGCGAGCCAGCTCACGCCGCATGGGCATGGGCGCGTAGGGCGAATTCGGACCGTGGGACGAAGACTCCATGGCCGCGCGATGTTAGCGCGGCGTCAGTAAGTTGGTAAGCAAAAGATTCCGGGTGGGCGGGGCGGCGAGAAGCTGGCCGCTCAACGTGGCATATTGCTGGCCGCTGCCTCGTCGAAATAGAGAGCGTGGTAAACGTTGGCAGACTCGACCACGCGCTTCACATATCCACGCGTTTCCTTGTAATCGATCGACTCCACGGCATCGATTGCCGCCTCGCCGGAAACGCCGGGCTTGATCCACTGGTTCGCGGCACCGGGACCCGCGTTGTATGCAGCCAGCATCCACACCACGCTGCCCTTGCCCGCGCGCAGGAGATCCGCAGCGTACCAGGAACCGATCGAAACATTGACCACCGGATCGCCGAGACGGTCCCCCGCTTCGGGTGATAGATCGACGTGCTTTGCCACCGCGCGCGCGGTCTCGGGCATGAGTTGCATGAGCCCCACGGCGCCGGCACGCGAGACCACCTCATGGTCGAAGAGGCTTTCCTCACGCATCATGCCGTAGAGCACATAGGGCGCAATACCCTCACGCCCGGAGGCACTCACTACCTGGACCGGGTACGGCACCGGATGCGTCAGATAACGAAAATCATTCTCGCTTTCCCTGCGTTTGGCCCAGGGGATGCCCGCGCGTGTGCGCTCGTACATGCGCACGCTCCGCCACGGCATTGCATTCTCATCGAAGATGCGCGCCAGCTCCAGCGACGCCGCGGCGTCGTTTGCACTCTCGCGCCGTGCCACGTCGAGCTCGCCTTCGGCCCAATCGCGGAATCCAGCCGCGAGGAAAAACCGGGCGCGCTCGATCGCTCCCTCCGCCGCGGGGTTGCCCGTCGCCTCGCCGGCGGCGCCCTCCACCTGCGTGTGCACCTGACGGAAGGCTTCGTCGCGGCGCTGCGACGCCCCCGCCATCCACGCTTGCAGCGACACCGGTTGCACGTCGCGACCTGCCGCCGCGCTGGCCGGCGCCAGCAGATCGGGGCACGCATAAAACGAAAACGGATTCACCGCGCGCAGTTCCGAGAGCAGCGCATCGCCGCCGGAGAGATCCCCGGCATTCTTGCGTTGGCGCGATGAGTAGAACAGCGCCGCCTCGTCCGTGCGGCGCGAGCGCGACAGCCACTGATTGAAGATGGCTGCCGCATCGTCGTGATCACCGGCGGTGTCAAAATCGCGCGCGCGCATCATCGACGCGGCCCAGCCGTGAAACGTGGACGGGTACGCGTGGCGGAGTTGATCGAGCACGCGGTCGCGGTCGCCGTTGCGCTTCTGCTGCTCATAAAGCGACGCCGCCGTATAGAGCACTTCCGCCGCCAGATTGTCGTTGGGAAATGCCCGCGCGTAGCCTTCGTACATGGTGGCAGAATCCGCGAGGCGGCCCACGCGACGATAAGAGCGCGCCATCAGCAGCATCGAGCGACGACGGAGATTGGGATCCGAATACGACGGGCGCGAAAGCGCGAGGGCGCGCGAATAATCACCGCTCATGAAATGGTACTCGGCCCACAACAACCGCTGCTGTTCGGACTGCCCCTCGCTCAGCGGGCGCGAATCCAGCACGCGCAGCACGGCGCGAAACGCTTCCCGCTCGCCGTTGGCCTGCAGAACCGACGCGCACGATAGCAACAACGCATCGCTGGTCTGCTTTGGTTCGGCAGCCATGGCCAGCGCACACGACTCCGCTTCAACCGAGCGTCGCGAGTTATCGAACAACTTCTTCGCGGCGGCGGCGGCGAGCGGTGCATCACCGATCTCGTTGGCAATGTCGAAGCGGATCTTCAGGAGACGCCGCGCGGCCGCCGGGTCGGCAGGATCGGCGGCATCTTCCGCGGCGGCCAGCGCCGCGCGCGGATTGTCGAGGGCACGGTACGCATCCACGCGCGCTTCGTCGACCGCCGGCCGAATGGCTTCGGGGGCATGGCCGCGTGCGCGCTCCAGCGCGGCGGCGGCCCGCTCGGGATGATTCGTCGCCATCCAGGCGCGGGCGGCAATCAGATCACGGTACGCGGCGCAGGGTAAGCCAGTGCTGGTGTCCATCGCCGCAATTGTTGCGAGGCACGCGTTGAGCCGCCCTGCATCCAGTTGCAGCCGCGCGCGCACAAGCTGGTCGCGAAAGCGCTGGTCGCGGTTGGCGTCGCTGACACGGTCAATGGAGAGCAGACTGTCGGCGCGCCCCGGCTCGCCGATCGAGGCCAGCAGGCCCGCGGAAAGACGGGCGGTGGCCGGAGAACGCGCAAGGCCGTGGTCGCGCAGGGCCGCCAGTGCGAGGCGCGGCTCGCCGTAGCTCACCAGGAGCTGCACGCGGGTCAGAACGCCGGCATCAGGGTTTCCGGGAGGGAGTGCAGAAGTGGTCTTGGAGGCGTGGGCCGCCTGTAACAAGGCCCCCGTCGCGGCCAGAACCACCGCGAACACCGCATACGTACTTCTCCGGTGCATGCATTGAGTATACGCCCGATCCGGGGCACGCGGCAACGATTGCTATTCCGGGAGAACGGGACTATTCCCACTCGATGGTGCTGGGAGGCTTGGAACTCACGTCGTACGCAACACGGTTCACGTGCGGCACCTGGTTGATGATCCGGTTGGAGACGTCGCGCAGAAAATCGACGGGGAGATCAGCCCAATCCGCCGTCATGCCGTCGGTGCTGGTGACCGCGCGCAGGATGATCGGGAACGCATAGGTACGCGCATCCCCCATGACACCCACGCTGCGCACCGGGAGCAGCACCGCACCCGCCTGCCACACGCGATCGTAGAGGTCGTACTCCTTGAGGGCGTCGATGAAAATGCGATCCGCATGACGAAGGATGGCGAGTTTGTCCTCGGTCACTTCGCCGAGCAGTCGCACTGCGAGGCCGGGCCCCGGGAACGGGTGTCGGCGCAGTTGTTCGTGCGGAAGTCCCAGGCGCTCGCCTACGGCGCGCACCTCGTCCTTGAACAGGAGCCCCAGCGGCTCCACGAGTTTGAAGCGCAGATTCTTGGGCAGCCCGCCCACGTTATGGTGCGTCTTGATGGTGACCGAGGGACCGCCCGTGGAGAAACTCTCGATCCGATCCGGGTAGAGCGTCCCCTGCGCGAGAAAATCAAAGGGGCCGTGTTGGGTGCTCACTTCCTCGAAGATGTCGATGAAGAGTTTCCCGATGCGCTTGCGTTTCTCTTCTGGGTCGGTGACGCCGCGCAGTTGTCCGAGAAAACGCTCCCTTGCATCCACGACCTCGAGGGGCGCGCTCAGATGCGTGCCCAGAAGCTCGACCACGCCTTCGCGCTCGCCGTCGCGCAAGAGACCGTTGTCCACGAAGACACAGAAGAGGTTCTT
>CAZULB010000099.1:0-11337 GCA_964621155.1 uncultured bacterium
CTGAAGGCGCTCTTTGTGTGGATGCCCGACCTGAGCATCAAGGAGCACCCCATCAGGATTGCCGATGGCGATTGGACCGCGTGTACCGGCGTCATGACGGGAACATTCTCACAACCCATGCCACTTCCGGGTGGCGGCAGCGTTCCGCCCACGAACAAGGCGGTCAACATCACCATGTGTACACTCGGCCACTGGAACGGCGACACCATGGACGAGGAATACCTCTTCTGGGATCAGAAGACGTTTATGGACCAGCTCGGTCTGGGACAGAAGTAAGCAGCGAAAAAAGAAGAGGGCCGGCGCGTGCCGGCCCTCTTTCTTGCGAGAACAAGAATGCTCCCAACAACGCGCTTTCCGACCGTCATCGATAGCCTCCGGAGTTGACGGCTGGCTTTCGATGAGGCGCACGCGGGCAGGCATCCGTCACAATAATTGTTTGTGGGCGCGTGACGGGCCGCCACTTGCGTCGTCTCATTGGGGGCGAGCCGCGAATTACGTACCCTTGCCCGCATCTCGATCCTCGGAGGTACTGGCATGACCCCGATCGCCCGCGCAGTGCGCCCCATTGTTGTATCACTGGTAGCGTGTCTGGTGTGCGCGGCCTCCGCCCGTGCACAGGCCCCCGCTCATCTGTGGAGCCAGCGCTTTGGCGACGCGGGCACTCAGAACGGGTATGCCGTGGCGACCGATGCCGCGGGCAACGTGTATCTCGCCGGTCAGTTTCAGGGCACTGCCAATTTTGGCGGCGGCGTGCTGACGAGTCTCGGGGGTGGCGACATCTTTCTCGCCAAGTTCAGCCCGGCGGGCGCATACCTGTGGGCCAAGCGTTATGGCGACGCGAGCTTCCAGGTCGGATGGGCGTTGGCGACGGATGCTTCCGGCAATGTGTTCATGGCGGGCCACTTCGTCGGGAGCGTCGACTTTGGCGGCGGACCGCTCAGCAGCACCGCCGGTGGCCAGGACGTTTTCCTCGCGAAGCTCGATGCGAACGGCTCGCACTTGTGGAGCAAGCGCTTCGGCGATTCGGATACCCAGACCGCCGCCGATCTCGCGACGGATGCATCCGGTAACGTTTTCTTCGCGGGATTCTTCAGCGGGAGCATCGACTTTGGCGGCGGCGGGCTTTCCGGATCGCAAGACATTTTTCTCGCCAAGCTCGACGCGAACGGTTCGCATGTGTGGAGTCAGGATTTCGGGGATGGGTTCATGCAAAGTTGCCAGGGTGTCGCAGCGGATGGATCCGGGAATGTGTACATCTGCGGCCAGTACGAGGGCAGTGTGAACTTCGGCGGCTTGACGCTCACACCCAACGACGAGGCCGATGTGTATCTCGCCAAGTTCAACGCGGCGGGAGCGCATCAGTGGAGCCAGAGCTTTGGCTCCGGGTTTACCGAAACGGCCGGCGGCGTGGCGACGGATCCCGCGGGGAACGTGTATTTCGCGGGAACGTTTCCGCAGAGCATCAATCTCGGCGGCGCGACTCTGTTTTGCGCCGGCGGCGATGACATCTTTCTCGCCAAGTTCAACTCCACCGGCGCACACCAGTGGAGCAAGAAGTTCGGCGATCCCGGCGGGCAGAATGTGCACGATGTGGCTGCCAGCTCGTCCGGTGTCTGCATCGTGGGTGACTTCAGCTCCGACGTGAATTTTGGAGGCGGGACGCTCTTGCACGTCGGGGGACAGGACATCTATCTCGCCAAGTTCAGCCCGGCGGGCGTGCATCACGGGAGCCAGCGCTTTGGAGATTCTGACGATCAGTATGGATTATCGGTGGCGGCGAGTAGTGCGAGCGATGTCGTGATCGGCGGGTACTATCTCGGCAATGTCAACTTCGGCGGATCTGCTCTGCCGAGCCAGGGTGCCGCGGATATCTATATCGCCAAGTTTGGTCCCGCCCCCACGGGTGCTGGAGACCTGCCGCGCGCGAACTCTCTCGCGCTGGCAGCATGGCCCAATCCGTTCAATCCGTCGACGGTAGTGCGCTATGAGCTGCCGCGGAACGGTCGCGCGACGATTCGCATTTACGATGCACGCGGCGCTCGGGTCACGACGCTTGTCGACGGCGAAACGACCGGTGGATTGCACACGATGGCGTGGAACGGGACAGACGCCGCGGGGAATCGGGTGGGCTCGGGCGTCTACTTCGCCCGGCTCAATTTTGGCAGCGATGAGCGGACCTTCCGGCTGGTGCTCGTGAAATAAGTGTGCGAATGTTTGGTTGATGTTGCGTAGGTACCTTCCTGCCACGCTCGCGCTCGTTCTCGCGTGCGCGTCGAACCCTCCGCCTGTCGGGACGAACGTGGGCGGCTCCGATTCCAGTGTCGTCTTTGACGCCTCCAAGCTCATTCCATATCGGACACTCACACGCGCCGACTTCCAGGCCGACGCGCTGCCACGTGAGCTCCGCGGACTGGGTCTAGGCGCCGTCACGGTGGTGTATGTCTACGCGACGCCGTGCAAGATACAGACGACGTCGCACGGTGTGGCGAACGACCGCTCGTACGAAGCCATCGTCACGCCGTTTCACTACGAAGCGCGAGTCATTCGAGAAGAGTGGCGCTGCCGAGGTAGCGGCGTGCGCGTCCCTCTTGTGCCATTCGTCTTCGAACACCATTGAAAAGGGGGAAATGATGTCGGTCTTGCACACCGCCGTTGAGGTTCTTTCTTGGATCACCGGAATTGTCGCCTTGATACTTGGTTGCATCATCGGCTTTGGACGAAAATGGTTTGATGAATGGATTGCGGCCCGCGTCAAAAAAGGATTCGAGCGGGATCTTGAAGCGTACAAGAATGATCTCCAGAAGCAGCTCGAGGAACGCAAGAACCAATTGGCACAGGAGCTCGAGGGCTACAAGTTGGAGCTTGATATCAAACGTGCGGTGGCACTGCGAGCGAGAGAGCGAAAACTGATTGCGCTTGAGCTGATCTCCTCGAAGTTGGGGGCAGCCATGACCGAAGTGTCGGTTCAACACGCGCTACAGCCCACCTATCGAAAGGCGAACCTTGATTTCATCAGGACGGTCAATGGCCTGATGTCGGAGTCGTTTTCCGCGATGGGAGCCGCGGAGCTGTACTTGACCGCCAGCGCCATCAAACTGCCTGTCACCACTTTTACAGTGGAGCTTGTTAATATTTACGATCGGATCGATGACCCCAATGCAGTAGAAGCTCTCAGGCAAAAGTGGGGCCAGCTGAACGCGGAACTTCAGTCCTACGTAACACAATTGGGTGCGATCTAGCAGTGCGCTGCGTGTCATTCGGGGGTACGTTACAAACCCCACGTCGTCAATAGCGCCAGCGCTTCATCGAGCTTTCCGAGTGCGGCTGCGATGTCTTCGGCGTGTGCGGCGCGGCTCCGTACGCGGGCCACGTCTTCGGCCAGGTTGTGATTGAGCTTCCGCAGCCGGGCGAGAATCGCCGTGGCCTGTCCTTCCCATGACTGCATCGAATCGGCGAGCAGCGTGTCAATGCGCTCCGTCAACTCTTGTATACGCTTCTCCGCCTCGTCGGCGTCCCTGTCTCGTCCTTGAAACCGGAGGCTCACGAAGAGCCGCTGGGCGTGACGCCTTGTGGTGATGAGCTCGTCAATGAGCTCGCGTTCGGCGCCGGAATGAGTGGCCATGACTACTCCTCTCGATCATATCCGGCACTTACCCGCCGGGCGTCCTCGTACAGTCTTTGCAGCTCCTCGATGCTCGATTGCTTCCCGGTGCGCGAGAGTTCATCGTGCGCGGCGGGGAGTCGCGCATAGACATCGTACAGCGAGCGCAGTATTGCGAGATGCTGCGTGTAGAGATCATTGAGCCTCATGAGGTCGTTGATCAGGTCGCGGCGGTGACCCGAGCCCTTGCGCGTGTGCGTGAGTTCGTCCGCCAGCGCGAAGCTGCGTTGGTCGTACTCGGCGCGCACGCCCTGCGCCGTCAGCATCATGGCGTCGTTGAGAAGCGTGCACGCCTCGCGTAGCGCCGGCCCGTTGGCGTGCACCGCGTCCCCCAGGAGTGCGACGCGTTTGTCATCCACAAATTCTTCAAGAAAGCGCGCCGCCATGATGGAAACGAGTGCCACCGATGCGCGCGGCGCCTCCGGCCGCATGAGAGACGCCGCCGTACGTGCCCCGTTGTTGATATCGGTCACGCGCCGGTCGAGCTCTTCTGTGCTCACCACGCCGGCGCGCGAGAGATCGTCGAGCAACGAGGCATAGGCAACCAGCGCATCATTGAGTGCCGTCACCGTCGCTCGAAACCGGCGTGTCACCACATAAAAAGGAGTGCTGGGGCTCTTCCAGCCGAACGGGTCGCCGTCGACGGCGTCGAGGAGGAGCATCTGGACGTAATGGTTGGTAAGCGTGTCGCTGTCGCTGTACTGGAGTGAATTGGCGAAGCGCTGTTGCGCCCAGCGGGCCTGGAGCGCGAGGGTCTTGTCGGCGCCGTCACGCAATTCGATGGCGGCCGCCTCAAACTTCTTGAACGCGTCCTGGTTGACCGGCGGGCCACAGGCGAGACACGCCGCGAGAGCGGCGCATGGGACGACCGCTTTCATGCCCGGGTCTACGTGATCGGTTGCGAATGGGTTGCAGTGGAACACCGACCGGTGTTGCCTGCGTAGTAAACAGCAAGCTTTACTACCAGGAGGAAAATGCCATGGCTCCCAGACCGTCTCTCGCCGCCTTCAACAAAGGCGAAGTGCCGACCATTGCGTGTTTCAACCAGGCCACGGTGAAACTCGGTGTCGACTTCGACACATTGATAGTGGTGCTCCAGGCCTACGTCGACCGCCATGTCGCACCGGTGTGGGGAACACCGGCCCGCCTCATTCCGACCAAAACCTTTGTGAAAAAGGCCTGGGCGATTGTGTTTCTCGATGACGCCGACGCGCCGGGCGCGCTCGCGTATCACGAGTTGACGCCCGGCGGTTTTCCGCTCTCCAAGGTGTTCGTGAAGACCACGCTCGCCAGCGGGAATCTGGTGAGCGTGTCGGCTTCGCACGAGCTGGTGGAGATGCTGGTGGACCCGGCCATCAATTTGATGTCGACCGGCCCGGAGGCAGGCACAATGTACGCGTACGAGAGCGCTGACACGGTCCAGGCGCTGACCTTCAAGGTGAACGGAATTCCGGTGAGCGACTTTGTCTACCCGTCATATTTCGAGGTGTTTCGCAAACGCGGCTCGACACGCTTCGATCACATGAACCGGGTCAAGAAGCCGTTCGAGATTCTGGCGGGCGGCTATCAAATCATCTTCCGGGACGGAGAGTGGACGCAGAGGTTTGCCTCGAGCGGGGCGCAGAAGCGCTTCACCCGGGAGGATCGCCGCGGTCATCGCAGTGAAGCGCGCGGGCGACTGCTCCGGCGTACGTCAGTCCGGGAGATTACGCGGTGTCTTCGTAGCGCCCACGTTCGCCATGCCGCATGACAGTAATGACTTTCCAGATGAGGCTCCGACCGCTATTTTGGAGACGGCGCAATCCAGCTCATCCCCGGAGGCTCGACGTGTTCACTCGTATGCTATCGCTCGCCATCTTGCTGTGTCTGCCCGCCGCCGCGCTTGCGCAGCCACCTGCCAAACCGCCCGTTCCGCCCGAGACGTCCCAGTTCGATTTCTGGCTGGGCGACTGGGATGCCATGTCGGGCGACCAGCCCCAGGGCGTCAATCACATTACGAGGCGCTGGGACCGCGTGGTGGTGGAGGAGTTCAAGGGCACGAATCTGGAAGGGAACAGTGTGTCGGTTTACGACACAAACTCCAAATGCTGGAAGCAGACCTGGGTCGACGATCAGGGCTCGTATCTGGATTTCACGGGCGGATTCGCCGACGGCAAAATGACGCTGTCGCGTTCGTTCGTGAAAGACGGCAAGACCATTCACCAGAGAATGGTCTGGTACGACATCACGCCCGACGCCTTCAACTGGAACTGGGAGCGCTCGGATGACGGCGGCAAGACGTGGAAGGTGAACTGGAACATCCGCTATACGCGTCGCAAGTGATACTCCGCACTATTCCCGGCCGCACGACAAAGAGGCGCAGCGTGGGCTGCGCCTCTTTTCTTGTTGCGCCGGCGCCGGGACACAGGCTCCCGATCGGCGCACGCTGAAGGCACCCGTCACGGGATTTCTTGATATCCCCGAGACAAAGTGATTATCCCTTCCGCGTCGCCTGCCGTTTCGAGGAAACCAGCGGCTTCATCGCTTTGGATCAGCTGCGAACCGTCGACCGAACCCGTGTCACCCGACGCCTGGGAAAGCTCTCGCCGCGGGCGGTCGAGTGCGTGCTGCTCGCTCTCCATGCCATGTTCGCAACCTGAACGCGCGATCTGGTCCAACCGCACCCTCCGCTTCGACCCGGCCATGCAATATGCTAATCTGCCGTTCATGGCAGACAAACACGTCGACCTGTTCGACACCACGTATACGAATTTCACCGATACCGTCCACGACGCCATCCGGCGCGAAACCTATGGCCAGGACATCGGCCAGACCAGCTGGATCACCGCGGGCGAGTATGACCGGCTTCTTCCGTTGCTCAACCTTTCCGACGCCAGCCACGTGCTCGAAATTGCAAGCGGCTCGGGCGGGCCGGCGCTCTACATGGCGCGCTCGACCGGAGCCCGCGTGACGGGATTGGACGTGAACGAGAGCGGTGTGAACACCGCCAACGAGCTGGCTGCCCGCGCGGGACTCAGTGAACGCGTGCGCTTCCAGATCGGGGATGCGAACATGCCCGCGCCTTTCGCTGATGGGTCCTTCGACGCGCTCATGTGCATGGACTCGATGAATCATCTTCCCGACCGCCTGGCCGTGTTTCGTGAATGGCATCGTCTGCTGCGTAGCGGCGGCCGCGCCATGTTCACGGATCCATGCATGATCACGGGGCCGGTGACCAACGACGAACTCGCGCTGCGCAGTTCCATCGGGCTGTTTCTGTTCACGCCGCCCGGTGTGAACGAATCGTTCATCGACCAGGCCGGTTTTCGATTGGTGCGACGTGAGGACGCGAGCGAGAACTGCGCCCTGGTGGCGGGACGTTGGCGCGACGCGCGCGCCAATCACCGCGACGAACTGCTCAAGGTCGAAGGACGGGAACGCTTCGACGGGCTGCAGACCTTCTTCGACTCGGTGCACCGCCTGACGCGCGAGCGGCGCATGTCGCGCATCCTCTACGTGGTGGAAAAGTAGGCTGTTCACCGTGCGACTGGCGCCGCCACCCGGAAAACCTGAAGACGATTCCTGTTTTCTGTACGGTGAGGGATGTCGAACTTGACCCTGTTCGGCGGAATCTGAGAATATCGCCGCTTCACTCTTCAACGGGCTTTGTCGCCAGGCCCCGACGCATTGAGCCATCGTTCCGCCCCGGAGGAACTACCATGCTCGTTCGCCGCGCTGTAGTCCTGTCACTTCTCATCCTGCTCGCCACCGCACTTCCGTCCAATCTGAAACTCGTCTTTGCGGAAGGTCGGCTACCGACGCTTACCTTCGTATGTCACGACAACAACTGGGAGGACGGAGAGTATTGCGGTCGTGACGCCGTTGTCGCGACCGGTGGATGGACGCTTCCTTCTCCGCCGGCGGCGAGCGCGGTGCCGGATATGAATCATGACTGCGTGGTGAACGGACTGGATTTTGCGCTCTTCGTCCCTCAGTACGCCGGATCCGGAATGTCAGGCCCGGACCTCAGCAGTGATTTCAACAATGACGGAACGGTGACCAGTCCCGAGTTTTCATTCATAAACAGTCGAGTTGGTCATACTGCGGTGCCGTGTAATCCGACCGCGATACCGGTGCTTTGTGATGGAAACTTGTTTATCTCGGATTCCCCCAGCTCCGTCGCGGATAACGCCAACAAGCCGATCGGAGTTTACACGGCCTACTTCATCATACAGGGCGTAACTAACGCCCAATGGGTCGAGCTTTCTGTCAAGTCGAGCGCGAACGTCCAGGTTCTGGCATTTCAATACTACAACCCGGCTGACACCGGCCAGTCGTTCCTTTCATGCAACGGCATGCAAACCATGGGATTCTGGCTGGCGGCGCCCGCCAGCGGAACGGCGACGGTGGGGAAAGTAGTCTACCAGGTGAACGACACCAACCCGGGCTTTCTGACCATTTCTCCGCAGACGTGCGCCTTCACACGCAACCGTTGGACGACAGCGGCGATCCCTCAGGTAAGCCACGAATTCGCCACCGTTGGCTCATTCGGAATCAACGGGCCCACGCCGGGTCCGACGCCGGCGTGCACGCCGATCGGCACGGTAACGGGCAACGTCTATGCGGACGTGTCCAATGACTGTGTGTTCAACGGCAATGACACACCGGTTTCTGGTCGCCGGGTTGTCCTCACGCCGGGACCCTATTTTGGCTTCACCGATGCGGCAGGGAACTACTCGATCGCCGCGGCGCCGGGAGACTACACGGTGTCAGTTGCAAACTATAATGACCCCTGGAAGCAGTTGAGTGATTGCCAGACGGCGGCGTTGCCGGTCACCGTGGTCGCGGATGCCACGAGCGGGGGAAACAATTTTGCGCTCAAGCCGTTTGGAACCATCAAGGGCCGCGTTTATCGGGACTATGACAACAGCACGCAGTGTGTGTTCGACGGTATTGACTTCGCCCTGGCAAACCGCACTTTACAATTCACACCGGGTGGTTACACGACGCTTTCGGATGCGCTCGGCAACTACAGCATCAAGTTGCCCACCGGGCAGTATCTGGTAACCGCGGCAGTGGGGGCAAATGACCCCTTTGCGGTAAGGAATTCCTGCTTCGGCGGCTTCTATCTGGTCAACGTGGGAACTAACGCCACGATGACCGGGAATGATTTCCCAATGCAGCTGTTGCCCGGCGTTTGTTCCGTTTCCGCCAATATTGTATTCCACGCGATAAACGACGTGCCGTCTCCGTGTTCTCGTCCCTATAGGGGGCCATGTGCGACCGTTGAGAACGAGTACCTCGTTACCGTTCGGACCAATAGTCAGTTGATGTCGGCTACCATTCCTGCCAACTCGGTGGTCGATGTAACTCTCGATCCCGCGTTCAGCATTAACTCCGTGTCCAGCACCGCGAATTTTGCCGTCATCGGGAGTCCGACGCCGAATCGCCGCCTGGTGCAGTTGCAGGACCCGCTCAATCCCGGTGATCAGCGTACCCTTGTTATTCGCGCCACACCGGCTACGGACGGCAACTATTCGCACAGCGTGAGCTACAACGCGGGTGGGGTATGCAGTCCGGTCGCCGTGACGCGCGCCGATGAATCAAAATGCACCTCGTGCGACCCGAATGATATGGCAGTCCAGCCCGCGTGCGGTGTGAACAATGAAATCCTGCCTGGAAAGACCATGACGTACACGGTGCGGTTCGAGAACATCGGACTCGGGGCCGCGCACAATATCTACATCGAGGATGTGCTGGATGCCGATCTGGATCCGAGTTCACTCTTGATCGTGAGTTCAAGCCATACGGTGACGGGTGTGCAGATGAGTACGGGTAACAAACTCGTGATCAACTTCGATGGCATCAACCTGCCCGGCACGGGATCGGCGCCGGCCAACAAGGGCTACGTAATGTTCTCGCTGGACCAGAAACCTGGTCTGGTGGACGGGACGACGATTTCGAATGCGGCGTCGATTTTCTTCGACTTCAACGCGCCGGTGGTCACGAACACCACTACCAGCACGGTGCAAACCAACCCGTGTGCGGTTACCGGTGTCGAAACTCGTCCGCAACCCATGGCGCATTACATGGGGCCCAACTATCCCAACCCGTTCAATCCCGCCACCACGATCGACTACGCACTGGCGTCGCCGGAGATGGTGAGCATCGCGGTCTACAACATCCGCGGCGAGCTGATCCGGACGCTGGTCAGTGAAAGAAAGTTGGCGGGCTGGTACTCGGTCGAGTGGGACGGTCGCGATCAGCGCGGAAATCCGGTCGCGAGCGGTGTCTACGTGACCCGCATGCGGGCAGGTTCTTTCGCGGACAGCAAGAAACTGGTTCTTCTGAAGTAAGCCCTCTTCGAATGCAAAGGGCCCGGTCACGGATGCCACCGTGACCGGGCTTTTTCTTTTCAGTACACGTCGTATACAATCGGGCGCATGGTCAAGCGTCGTAGACACGAGTTTGCCGGCCCGTACCAGGCCTTCATGCTGGTGTTGTGCGTGTACGCCATCGGGGCACTCGTGCTGCGCTCGTTCTTCCCGCTGCGCGGCGAGACGCTCAAGATTCTCACCTACGCCGACTCGGCGGTTTGTTTCTTCTTCCTGCTCGACTTTGTGATCCAGCTGGCGCGGGCCGAGAACCGGTGGCGTTATCTCTACACCTGGGGATGGGTGGACCTCCTGTCGAGCGTGCCCGCGTTGCCCCTGGTGCGGTGGGGAAGACTGTTGCGCATCGCGCGGCTGGTACGCGCGATGCGCACGGTGAAAGCGATGCACGTTCTCATCAACGTGATCCTGTCGCGCCGGGCGGAGAGCACGTTTCTTGCCGTGTGCCTCTTGAGCATGCTCGTGCTTGTCATGGGCAGCGTCACCATCCTCCGCCTCGAAAACGTCCCTGGCGGCAACATCAAGACTCCCGTCGACGCGTGCTGGTGGGCGCTGGCCACCATGACCACGGTGGGCTATGGCGACAAGTATCCAACGACCGATGCGGGGCGTCTGGTCGGAGCGGCGCTCATGATTGTCGGTGTCGGATTGGTGGGCACGTTCGCGGGCTTCGTGGCCAACTGGTTCCACGGCGCCGACCAGTCGCGCCAGGAGAAGGAAATGGTCGAGCTGAGGGATGAGATGCGGGCGTTGCGTGAAGCGCTCGACGCACAAAACGCCGGGCGGGACGCCGCGAGAAGCGCGACAGGCGGATCTACAAAATCGTAAAGCGGATTATCACGGATTTGGCAAAGGGCGATCCGATTCCTTGCGGCTCGTGTCTCCGCGCACGGACCAGGAATCATGGGCGGTACCCAGAAGGGAATGCGCGCGTGCCAGGAGCTTCTGCACCGGATGCTGGGCCAGCAGCTCGTTGGCTTCCTGCAGCGTGAACCACTTGCGTTCGCGGAATTCCGCTTCGTCCCAGTCGTCTTCCTGCGCGATCACTTCCATCAAGTAGACCGAGACATTGAGCACCATGGCCGCTTTTTCGTAGCGGTACGTGCCGATGGACTCGCCGCACACCCGGCCTAGCAGCCCCGCTTCCTCCCAGCTTTCCTTGATCGCCGTCTTTTCCAGGGTGTCGCCCGGATCCACCGAGCCCTTGGGGAGGCTCCAAGCCTCGGTGCCGCGGCGGCGAATGAGACACACCTTCACGGTGCCTTTGCTGTGGCGAAAGGGGATGGTGGCGGCCTGGTCGGACTG
>CAZULB010000100.1:0-10968 GCA_964621155.1 uncultured bacterium
GGCCTCGTGATGTCGTACATCCACCCCGGCAACCGTATCGGCGTCCTCATCGAGGTCAACTGCGAGACCGACTTCGTGGCACGCACCGACGAGTTCCAGGCGCTGGTTCGCAACCTGGCCATGCACGTCGCGGCCGCGGCGCCCCTGGGCGTCAACAAGGAAGACATCTCCACCGAGCTGCTCGACAAGGAGAAGGAAGTCTTCAAGGCGCAGGCGCTCGAAGAAGGCAAGCCCGCCGCCGTGATCGACAAGATCATCGCCGGCCGTATTGAAAAGTTCTACGCCGAGGCCGCGCTGATGGAGCAGGTCTACGTGCGCGACAACGAGAAGCGCGTGAAGGACCTCGTCAACGAGGCCATTTCCAAGCTCGGCGAAAACATCAAGGTGGCGCGCTTTGCGCGCTTCCAGCTCGGCCAGTAGGAGGCGACTTTGAGCAGTCCCGGCTTCCGGAGAATCCTGCTCAAGTTCAGTGGTGAAATCCTCGCCCGCGACGACGGGGGCGGTATCGATTTCGCCAAGCTTTCTTCTTTCTGCAAACAGATTGCGGCCGTCAAGGAAGCCGGGACCGAGATCGGTCTCGTCATCGGCGGCGGCAATCTGATCCGCGGCGCCTCCATCTCCGAAAACGGCATCGACCGCGTCACCGCCGACTACATGGGTATGCTGGCGACGGTGATCAATGCCCTCGCCTTCCAGAGCGCCCTCGAGCGCGCGGGCGTCGATACCCGTGTGCAGACGGCCATCAAGATGGAACAGCTGGCGGAGCCGTACATCAAGCGGCGCGCCATCCGCCACCTGGAGAAGGGCCGCGTCGTCATCTTCGCCGGCGGCACCGGCAATCCCTACTTCACCACCGATACCGCGGCGGCGCTGCGCGCCATCGAGATCGAAGCCGACGTGGTGATGAAGGGCACGAAGGTGGACGGCGTGTACGACGGCGACCCCATGCGCGACCCCAACGCCAAGCGCTTCGATTCACTCACCTACATCGACGTCTTGAATCGTCGCCTCGGCGTGATGGACGCAACCGCCATTTCACTCTGCATGGAGAACAAACTTCCCGTCGTCGTGTTCAAGCTGACAGGCGATAACAATCTGATTCGTGCGGTGCGCGGAGAACCCGTCGGCACCGTCGTCAAGTAGCGGAGGTTCCCCCATGGTGCTCGACGAGCTGTACCACAAGACCGAAGATCACATGAAGAAGACGCTGGAGATGCTGACGCATGAACTCGGCGGCATCCGGACGGGCAAGGCCAGCCCGGCGCTGCTCGATTCGCTGCGCGTCAACTATTACGGATCGATGGTGCCGGTGAAACAGGTGGCCAACGTCTCCGTGCCCGATCCGCGCATGATCACGATCCAGCCCTGGGATCGCGCTCTCATCCAGGAAATCGAAAAGGCGATCCGTACCTCGGAGCTGGGCCTGAACCCGCAGAACGACGGCGGCCTGATCCGCCTTCCCATTCCTCCGCTCACCGAAGAGCGCCGCAAGGATCTCGTCAAAGTGGTCAAGCGTATCGGCGAAGATTCCAAGGTGGCGATTCGCAATGTGCGGCGCGACGCCAACGACCGCATCAAGAAACTCGAGAAAGAGCATGATCTCTCCGAGGATGAAATGCGCCACAAGCAGGACGCCATCCAGAAGCTCACCGACAGCTTCGTGCACAAGGTCGACGAGGCCGTCGCCGCCAAGGAGAAGGACATTCTGGAGATCTAGCACCGTGCTAGCCGCGCACAGCTCATGAGTACCGATATCGATGCGCGCATTCGAGCTCTCCAGAAGGTGGAAGGATTGCCGCGCCACATCGCCGTCATCATGGACGGCAACGGCCGCTGGGCCAAGAAACGCCACCGCCCGCGCATCGCGGGACACCACGCGGGGGCGGAGCCGGTTCGCAAGTGCGTGCGCACCTGCGCGAAGCTCGGTCTTACCCACCTGACCCTCTACACGTTCTCGATCGAAAACTGGACGCGCCCCAAGACCGAAGTCATCGGGCTGATGGCATTTCTTGAAGAAGTGCTGCGGCGCGAAGTGCTCGAGCTCGACCAGAACAATGTGCGCCTGAACGCGATCGGCCGTCTGGATGCGCTTCCCGCGGCCACGCGGCGTACAGTGGACCGTTCCATTGAGGCGTTGTCGAAGAACACGGGCCTCGTGCTCACGCTGTGTCTGTCCTACGGAGGCCGCGCCGAAATCGTGGATGCGGCGCGGCGTCTGAGCGAGCGCGTCAAAGCCGGCGAGCTGGACGCCACCGACATCGACGAAGACCAGTTTCGCGCCGCGCTCTACGACCCTTCGATTCCGGACCCGGACCTGCTCATTCGGACCAGCGGAGAGTTGCGCGTCTCGAATTTTCTTTTGTGGGAGATTGCCTACTCGGAGATCTGGGTGACGGAAACGCTGTGGCCGGACTTCACCGAGGCACATCTGCTCGATGCCATCGAGGACTACATGAAGCGTGAGCGGCGCTACGGAGGGCATGCGTGAACGATCAGGCCGCGCAGGCCGTTCCTGACCCGGGGCCGGTCCCGCTCGCCAGGCGTGGCATCGTGCGCCGTGTGCTGGCGGCAGTCGTGTTTTTGCCGCTGTTCGTCCTGGTGACGCGCTTCGGTGGTTACTGGTTCCTGGGCTTCGTGGATCTGTTCATCGTGCTCGGCCTGTTCGAGTTCTACCGCATGATGAGTGTCAAGGGCATGCACCCGTATCGTGGCGTCGGCATCGCCTCCGGGCTCACGCTCTCCACGTACATGTATTTCCGCAGCGGCATGTACGCGAGCTTCTTTCTCACCTTCGTGCTCATCGCCATCATGGGGCTCGAGCTCACGCGCAAGGACAACCGGCGCGCGGTGTATCACGTTGCGACCACCGTGTTCGGTATCGTGTATGTCGCATACCTTGGTTCTCACCTCGTGCTCCTGCGCGAACTGCCGCTTCAGGTCAATCGTCCTTACGAACTGGGTGCGCGCTTTGTGTTTCTCGCTTTCACGGTGACCTGGGCATCGGATACCGGCGCGTATGCGGTTGGAAGCCTGCTCGGCAGAAGACCGCTCCTGCCGCGCGTGTCGCGCAGCAAGACGTGGGAGGGGGCCGTCGGTGGCGTGGTGTTCGCGGCGCTGGCAGGATATCTGTCATCCATCACATTCGCCCGGTTTCTTCCGCCGCTGTGGGCGGTGTTGCTCGGGGCGTTGTCCTCAGTCATCGGGCTGTGGGGAGACCTGTTCGAGTCGATGCTCAAGCGCGACGCGGAGATCAAGGATTCGTCGCAGATTATCCCCGGCCACGGTGGGGTTCTGGACCGATTTGACAGTTTACTCTTCACGGTTCCTCTCATATACTACTTCCTCAAGTTCGTTATTTTTAAGTAACTTAGCTCTTTCGACCGGGGTAAAAGGACCGTCATGAAGAGGGTCGTCGTCCTCGGGTCGACCGGCTCCATCGGTCGCAATGTGCTCGATGTGGTTCACCGCCACCCGGGTGCCTTCGACGTGGTCGGGCTGGCCGCCCACCGCAACCTGGATCTCTTGCGCGCCCAGTGCGATGAGCATCCGCACGCCCGTGTGGTGGTGACGGACGAATCCTGCCGCGCCGCGGTGGAGGCCGAACCGTCCCTGCGCTCGCGGTGTATTGGATTCACGGAGCAGGCACTCTCCGAGCTTGCCACCACCAGCGACGCCGGCCTGGTGGTCAATGCGCTGGTCGGTTTTGTCGGTCTCGCGCCCACGCTGGCCGCGCTCTCGCGCGGCATACCGGTGGCGGTGGCCAACAAGGAGTCGATCGTCGCGGGCGGTGAGATCATGCTGCGCGCGGCCGGTGCTTCGGGGGCGGCCGTGGTGCCCATCGACAGCGAGCACGTCGCCATTGCCCAGTGCCTGGCGGGTTCGCGTACCGATGACGTGGAGCGCGTGATTCTCACCGCATCGGGCGGCTCGCTCCGGGACCGCAACGCATCAGACCTGGCGCGCGTGTCGGTGCAGGAAGTGCTCGCGCACCCGACGTGGAACATGGGGGCAAAAATTACCGTCGATAGCGCGACCTTGATGAACAAGGGGCTCGAAATCATAGAGGCGCACTGGCTGTTCGGTTTGCCATATTCAAAGATCGAAGTCGTCATTCACCCCCAATCCATCGTGCACTCCGTGGTTCAATTCGTCGACGGCTCCATGCTGGCGCAGATGGCGAAGCCCGACATGCGGCTGCCCATCCTGTATGCGCTGTCGTATCCGGAGCGGCTCAAGTCAGACCTCGGCTCGAGTCTGCTCGAATTCCCGTCGCTCTCGTTCGCGCCCGTCGACGAGCAGCGCTATCCATGCTATCGGCTTGCGGTCGCGGCCGCACGCACCGGCGGTACCGCCCCCACGGTGCTTTCTGCCGCCAATGAAGTCGCGGTGGCTGCGTTCCTCGAAGGCCGGCTCGCCTTCGGACAGATTGCGAACGTGATCAGCTCCGCGCTCGACGCGATTCCCACTCACAGTGCGTCGTCGCTCGAAGACGTGATGGAAGCGGACGGCGCCACGCGGCGCTGGATCCACGAACACCATGCCACCCCGGCGGCCGGAAGCGGTCGCTAGACAAGGAATTCATGCTGACCACCATCATCGCCGGCGCGTTCGTTCTCGGTGTCGTCGTCATTGTGCACGAGTTCGGGCACTTCATCGTGGCCAAGCTCGCTGGCGTCTACGTCAAGGTGTTCTCGATCGGATTCGGCCGGAAGCTTCTGCGCCGCAAACACGGCGAGACTGTCTACGCTGTCTCGGCGCTGCCTTTCGGCGGCTATGTGAAATTCGCCGGTGAGTCCGAGCTCAACGACGAGCCCCAGCCGGTTGCAACCGAGCCCCGTGGCCCGTTTGACGAGGTTCCGGACAGTGAAATTCCGCGCACGCGGTACTTTACGACGCAGTCGCGACCGATTCGCGCGGCGGTGCTGCTGGCCGGGCCGTTCATGAACTACGTGACCGCGATCGTGCTCTACATCGGCGTGTTCCTGTTTCAGGGTGTCGTGGTGGTGCCGACCACGCGTGTGGGTGATGTGCTCGCGAACGGCCCCGCCCAGCAGGCGGGCATTGCGCCGGGCGACACCATCCTGACCGTGTCGGGGAAAACCGTGGAGCACTGGTCGGATATCGAAGACCGCCTGCTCGACAAGCCCACCGAAGCCAAGGTGATCCGTCTGCGCCACGACGGCGTGGAGCGCGAAGTCACGTTGCAGCCGAAGAATGAAGGCACCCAGGTGACGCTGGGACTCTATCCCTACGTGTCGTCGAAGATCGGCCGGGTACAGAAGGGAAAGCCCGCGTACAAGGCGGGCATCCGTCCCGGCGCGGTCATCGAGGCCATCAACGACACGGTGGTCACGTCATACGACGACGTGCGCCGCATCGTGAACGCCAATCCCCAGAAGCCCATTTACCTGCGCTGGTCGGATGACGGACTCGCGCACGCGGACACCATCATTCCGGACGCGCGCGAGGTGCTCAAGGAAGGTTCGAGCACCGAGTTCGAGACAGTGGGTGTCATCGGCATCGGCCCGTATTCGGAAAGACGGCGCGAAGGACTGTTCGAGGGCATCGCGAGCGGATTCGGTGCGGCCAATCGCATGATCGTGCAGATACTCGACTACCTGAAGCAACTCTTCACCGGACAGGTGGGGGTGCGAACGCTGGGCGGCCCGCTCATGGTCTACCAGATGGCGGGGGATGTGGCGAACTGGGGCTTCGACTATCTGCTCCTGTTCCTCGCCTTCTTCAATATCAACCTGTGCGTGTTCAATCTGATGCCGCTCCCGCCGTTCGACGGCGGGCATCTGGCGATACTGGTATACGAGGGGATTGCACGCCGGCCGCTCAACCGCCGCGTGCGCGATTGGGTCACGCAGGGCGGATTCGTGCTCGTGATTCTGTTGATGGCGTTCGTGCTGGTGCTGGATCTGACGCGGTGCTCGGGTTCAACCCCGGGCGGATTCTGACGGCGCCGAGGTGGAGTTGTTGCCGAGCGACTCTTCGATCTTCTGGATGATCAGAGGCCAGCGCTCGGGAGTCGCATTGAGCGCGGCGACGGCGCGCGCGACACGCAGAGTGTCGACTTCGCCGCCCAGCCGGTTGAGGAGGCTGTCAGCCACTTCGCGCTGCACTGCAAGCAGAGCGCCCGCGCGACGCACGCGCACATAGGCGTCCACGAGATATTTCTCGTCGGGCGAGAGGGCGGTGTTCGAAGGTTTTTTTTCGGACCCGCAGCAGATGACGGTTGCGACAAGCACCGCGGCGAACACGCGCCACGGTCGCCGGGAGCTGATGGATCGCACGGCACTCCTTATCGGCCGAAAAACACGGCCGTCGACTAAATACAACGGCCCGCGCGCGGGTGTCAAGAACGCGCCACGCCTGGGCGTCGCCCTTGCATTGCTGTGTGCCGTTTCGTTGGCGTGCGTTCACAGCGCGCGCGCCCAGGCTTCCGATTCTACACGCGCGCAGGTCCAGGCCGAAGAAGAACAGCGCGCCGTCTTCGTCAACCGTATCCTCTTCGTCGGCAACAAGGGCGTCAAGACGGGCGACCTCAAGGCCCGTATGCGCACGCGCGAGCCCTCGTTCTTCTCGGTGTTCCGCAAGCCCGTCCTCGACGAGCGGCAATTGCGCCGCGACGTCAACGCCCTGCAGGCCTACTACCATTCGGTCGGCTACCCCGATGCCGCCGTCCATCTCGATCGCATCGAGCTCCTGGAAAACCGTCGTTTTGCCGACATCTACATATCGGTCGATGAGGGCGAACCCAATCTGGTGCGCGCGGTTGTTTTTGCGGGGAATCTGATCATCGAGGAGAAAGATCTGCGCAAGGATCTTCTGCTCGCGCCCGGCGCGCCCTACAACCCGTCCTTGCTCGAGACCGATATCTACACCATTCGCGGCAGGTACTTCGACCAGGGGTATCTCGCCGTCACCATCGCCGACTCGGTGCGCATCGAGGACCGCAAAGTCGACATCCGGTTCTACATCAATCCGCGCCGGCAGTTGCTCGTGGGGAACATCGCCATCGACGGCAACGAAGCGGTGCGTACGGGTGTGATCAAGTCGGAGATCACGGTCAAACCGGGCGAGGTGTGCCGCTACAACAAGGTGCTCGAGACCGAGCGCAACCTCTTCGAAACCGGATTGTTCTCGGTGGTGGACGTGGTGCCCGAACACGTGGACACGCTGACCAACGTGGTGGACATCCGCATCCGCGTGCGCGAGCGCAAGGAGTCGTGGGTCGAGGCCGGTTTCGGCGTGGGCAACGTGCTCGGCAGCCGTATCTTCGCCGAATGGGGCACGCGCAACGTGGCGGGAACGGGGCGTACCGTCCGTCTGAAGGCGACTTATGCCTTCGACCTCTTCCGCGGCGATGAGATCGACCCGAGCAATTTCGACATTTCCAACACCTACTACCGTTACGACGCCATCTACCAGCAGCGGCGGGTTTTTGGCCTGAAACTTCCAACCGGTTTGAATGCCTTCGACGAGTGGGACAACACCGTGACCGGCCTGGAAGTGAAAACGCTGGGTGCGGCCCTCAGCGTGAGTCACGAGTACGGCCGGGTGCGGGACTTCGGGCGCGAGGGATTGCTGGTGGGTTCTTTTTCGGTGGAGGACATTGAACGCAAACAGACCAACGACAGCACCGGGGTGGTGACGACCACCCGGTCGCGCTCCAACATTCTCGGCGGGTCGGCCAGTCGCGACACGCGCGACTTCGTGCTCAACCCGACGGTGGGATCGTACCGCGTGGTGTCCAGCCAGGTCGCGGGCGGCATCCTGGGCGGAAAGAACGATTTCTACACCCTCGAATCGAGCTACCAGCGCTACATCGGCATCGGGCGGGTTCGCGACACGGAGAAGAGAATCGTGCGCCAGCCGGTTTTTGCCTGGCGCGTGCGCGCGGGGTACGCGGACCACTACGGCCGCTCGGACGAGGTGCCGGTCGAAAACCGCTACTTTCTGGGTGGCGCCAACTCGGTGCGCGGGTACAAGGAGTCAGGGCTGGGTCCGCTCGACGGGAGCAATCCTCTCGGCGGCGATTTCCTGCTCCTCGCCAACGTGGAGCTGCGTTACCCGTTGCCCTACCTGTGGCGCTGGAATTTCTCCGGTGCCCTGTTTCTGGATTCGGGCAACGTGTGGGCGTCGATCCGGGACGTGCACGGGAGCGACTTCGATTTCAGAACAAGAATCGACGAGACGGGCGTGAATGATTATCGTTACGGAATCGGGCTCGGCATCCGCTACAACACCCCCATCGGACCGATTCGGCTCGACTGGGGCATCCCTCTGAAGCCGGATCAAGTCAACAACAACGAGAGCGGGCTCGTGTACCTGAGCCTGGGTCAGATTTTCTAACGCGCATGACGGAAGCAACGACAAGGAAGAAGGCCAGCTGGGCCAAGCGGATATCGTGGAGCGTGGCCATCGTGCTCACGGCCGTGATCGCCTACGTCGGCTACCACCAGACGCAGTTGTTGCCGCGCCGCATTTCGCGCTACGTCAACGAGCACTATCTGCGCGGCACCAACTTCGAGTTCTCCGTCGATGGCGTCTCGGGTTTTCTCGTGCGTCATGTGACGTTCAAGAATCCAACGCTGCGTTATCACTCGGCGGCCGCGTCGTACAACGTGTTTCGCGCCGACGAGCTCTCCATCGACTACGACCTCATGCCGATTTTCGCGTTCCGGCTGGTCGTCACCGACCTGAAGCTGCGCAATGTTGCCATCCACCTGCGCCAGGACGCGGATGGGAAGCTGGTGCTGCCGGTGCTGCCCATGGGGAAGTCGGGCAAACTCGACGTCTCCCCGGTGGTCAACGTGCGCCGCTTTGCCATCGACGGGCTGGAGATGAAATTCGGCGGCAACACGACGCAGCTGGCGGTGCGCGACGTTCACATGAACGGCGCCTTCGATTACGAAAACCACCTCGGCCACCTGATGATCGACAACGGTGGCGCTTATCTCATTGATTCGAAGAAGACGGTGTCGCAGATTCGGCTGGACGCGAAGGGCGACGCGTCGTCGCTCCAACTCAACGACTTCGCCCTGCGCCTCGATGAATCGTTCGTGGTGGCGCGCGGTGGCTTCCGCGACGGGCGCATCCATGATACGGACGTGATCTTCAATCCGATCTCGCTCCCCGAGCTGCACCAGCTCGGCGTGGCGCCCGACAAGGACGGCAAATTCTCGGGCCGCGCCAATCTGGATGGCCCGGTCGATTCGCTGCAGGTGGCGGGACAGATTTCGGGGGAAGGCCTGGGCGTGGAGCTCTCGAGTGTCAATTTCACGGGCCTGCTGACGCCGCAGCGCCTGAAGGTCGCCAGGCTCAACGGCGCCGTGTTCGGTTCGCGGGTGGACGGCGCTTTTACCGTCGAGCTCAAGAGCGAGGACTTTGTGTTCGACGGCGAAATCTACGATCTCGATCTCGGTCGCGGCTTCATCACCGACACCAAGCTCGAGCCCATGTCGCTGACCGGCCACGTGCACGTAAAAAAGACCAAGGCGATCGATCGTGTGGATTGGGAAGGTGAGCTCTCGCGGGGTGTTTACGACGGCTTCGAAGCCTTCCACGTGCGCGCGAAGGGCACCACGATCAAGAAGACCGGTACGGTGATCGAGCGAGCGCATCTCGAGCGCGCGGGTTTCAGCGCCGAGGGATCGGGCAGCGTGAGTGCCGATGACATCTGCGACGTTCTTTTCAAGGTGAACGCCACCGACCTTACGTACTTCTGGCAGCACTTCAAACTGCCCGTGGTGGGCGGCGTCACCGACTTGAACGGCCGGCTGCGCGGCCCCATCGACGATTTCACCGTCAATCTCAACGGCCCGTTCCAGAACCTGCACTTCGAACCGTGCCTGGTCGATTCGGGCAGCGTGGCGGCGGAGGCCCGGCACATCGGCACGCTGGCGCCGGAAGTCACCGTTGCAGTGGAAGGCCGCAGGGGCTCGCTTGCCGGACAGTGGTTCGATCGGCCCATTGTGCACCTCGAAGTCGACACCAGTCGCGTGGAGATCAGAAACGCGCGTTTTGCGCGCGGCGACACGTCTTTTGTGGCCGACCTGGATGTGAAGGGGAAGGGCGAGCGCGCCACCATCGACGTGCGCCACGTCACCGTGACGACCAGGACGGATGTGTGGGCAACCCGGGCGCCCTCGAAGATGCGCGTCGAGCCCGGCGTGCTCTATGTCGACTCGCTCGTGCTCGCCTGCCCGCGGGGAGAGTTGGGTGGCGAGGGCGTGCTGCGCGACCAGTCGAAGACGCTCGATTTCAACGCGTGGGGGAAAGGCATCGATCTCTCGGTGGTGCGCGACGTAACGCGGTTGCCGTTCCGCCTCGACGGGAAGGGCAACTTCAAGCTCGGGTTGTCGGGAAAGATGGAGGACCCGCGTGGGCGCATCGAGATCAGCATCGAGAATGGTGTGGTTGACAGCGTGGCTTTCGACAATCTCTTCGCGAGGGCCGGCTTCGACGGCAACGGCTATCGGGTGGAGCACCTGCAGGTGGTGGCGGGACGAGATACCGCCACGGCGAGCGGCACCTGGATGAGCGACGTTTCTCCCGTGCGCATCGGGCACGGAGAACGCACCAACGAGTTGTGGGCGGCACCGCTCCAGGGCCGGCTGCGCTTCGCGCACTATCCGCTGGCGACGGTGTTCAAGGCCGCGCACCGTCCCACGGTGGTGGCGGCGGCTTTTCAGGGCACCGTCGACCTCGGCGGGACGCTGGACGCACCCACCGCCCGCGTCCGCGGGCAGATTGTGCCCGCGCCGGGGCCGGGGCGCGAGATCCCGCCTGCCGATGTGGACGTCAGCTATGCCGACGGCTTCATCCGCGTGGCCAAATTCAACACCACCGAAGAGCTCAATTTGCAGTTGAGCGGCAGTTTCCCGATGACGCTGTCGATGCACAAGGGGGCGAGCATCGAAGAGAACGAACCGCTGCAGTTCAAGCTCGACATCCAGC
>CAZULB010000101.1:0-10931 GCA_964621155.1 uncultured bacterium
GCGTACCGCCGATCTTCTGAATGTCCTCGGTGGCTTCCTGCTCGACGACGTCGACGATGTCGTCGACGGTGACGATACCCTTCATGCGCCGGTGCGCATCCACCACCGGAATGGCGATCAAGTCGTGCTCGGCGAAGATGCGGCTGACCGCTTCCTGGTCCATCTGCTCGTCCACGGTCACCACGTCGGTGCGCATCACGTCTTTCACGTGCGCGTTGGGTGGCGCCGAGAACAATTCGCGGAACGACACCACGCCGACCAGCTCGTGGTCGGGGGTGAGCGCGTAGGCGTAATAGATCATCTCGAGGTGCTCGTGCGCCTGGCGGCGGAGATATGCGATGGCTTCGTCGACGCTCATCTCGGGGCGCAGCCGCGCGTAGCGCGGATTCATCAGACCGCCGGCGCGGTCTTCGGCGTAGGCCAGGAGGGCCGAGACCTCGCGGCGTGTGAAGTCGTCGAGGAGCTCCAGCAGCGAGTGCCGCTGCTCCTCGGATGCGGCCTGGATCAGGTCGGCGGCATCGTCCGGCGCCAGCAGCCGCATCCAGCGACGACGGTCCTGGGCGGGGAGTGCGGCCAGCAGCTCGGCGGCGTCCTGCCCGGGCAGCGACAGGAAAAACTCCTCCCCCTGGTCCCCCGACAGAAGGCCGAAGCCGAGCACACGCTCCTCGGTGGAAAGCACCACCCAGGCGTTGCGCAGATCGTCGATGGCGAGGCGGTCGGAGCGCTCGTCGGTCGTCGTCATGGCTCAAATCTCCGCATCTTTTGCGTCATCGCGCGCGTAGTCTACGGCGCGGCCACGGGAAAGCCAATCGCAAACCCGTGGCGCCACGTGTATAATTCGCCCATGAACGAGCCACGCAAACTCAAATCTGGAATTGTGAATGTGACCTTCGGCGAGGGCTGCACCATCGTCGAACCGTGTAACCTGTACGGCTGCTCTCTGGGCGACGGAACCTTCGTGGGGCCGTTCGTCGAGATTCAGAAGCAGGTGACCATCGGCAAGCGCGCCCGCATTCAGTCCCACGCTTTTATCTGTGAACTGGTCACCATCGGGGACGACTGCTTCATTTCCCACGGGGCCATGTTCATCAACGACGTGTTCCAGATCGGCGGTCCCGCCTGGGGCCGGAACGACCTGTGGAAGCCGACCATCATCGGCAACAAAGTCTCCATCGGCACCAACGCCACCATCTTGCCCGTGTCGATCTGTGACAACGTGGTCGTGGGTGCGGGCTCCGTGGTGACGAAGGACATCACGGTGCCGGGCATCTACGCGGGCAACCCGGCGAGGCTCATCCGGAAGCTATGAGCCCGGATACACTCGTGACCGAATCGCCCTCATCCGCGCGGAGATCCGCGACACCGTCTCCTCCTCTCAAGGTTCTTATCGTCAGCACCTCGCTCGAGCCCGGGCGCCAGTTTCCGCCGCCCGTCGACTTTGCCAACGCGCTGGTCGAGCAGGGCATGTCGGTGCTGTTCGCGGCGGCGGTGGGGCCGTTGCGTCGTGAGTTCTCTCGCCAGGTAGGGTACCTGCTGATCGATGACGCGGAAAGCGCGCCGGTCAAAGCGGCGCACGAGTTGATGCGGCTCGTTCACCATCACAAGCCCGATGTCGTGCACGCACACGGCGCGCGCTGTGCAGTGGTGACCGCGCTTGCCGTCAAAGCGAGTCGCTCGCAATGCGCGCGCGTGATGACCCACTGTTCGCCGGGGCTCAAGCGCGTCCCGCGCTGGGTGAAGAGTCCGGTGCTGCGGCATGTGGCCGATCGCTACTTCGCTGCCAGCGACGCGCTCGCGCTGGAGCTCGAGGGCCTCGGCATTGCGGAGAATCGAATTCAAGTCGAAGCCATTGACGACAGCCATGCCTCCAGGTTTGCGAGCGACTCGATTGTAGTGTATCGACAGTTGGTCGAGCCCAGCCGAGGTTGATGATGAAGCTTGTGCTGTTCCTTTCTTCTCTCCTGCTTCCGATTTCTTCCCTCGCCGCTGAACCTGTCGTCGTGCGCAACTTTGCCCGGCCCGCGTGGGATGCCACCCACGGCATCGACCTCGTGGAAGATCTTCGCATTGGCGGAAAGGAACAGGACGACATCGTTTTTGGTGAGAACGTGCACGTCGCCGTGGATTCCAGGGGACGAATTATCACGTCTGATTTTACGCAGAGTTCAATCCGGCGCTTCGGGCCGGACGGTGCGTTCATCGACCGCATCGGGCGCGCCGGCGAAGGCCCCGGTGAGTATCGCTTTGCCTCGGCGATCACGGTGGATGCGAACGACAATCTGTACGTGTCGGCGTCGCATCGTTTCATCGTTTTTGACGCTGACGGCGTGTACGTGACCGACTTTCGTGATGAGACCAACGGGTCCCCGCTAGCGCTGCGCGTACTGGCCGACGGCGGCCTGCTTGTCGCCGAGTACGACCACCCCAGCCGGACCGTACTCCAGAAGTACCTCGCGAAAAAACGCAGCCTGCATTTCTGTGAGGTGGCGAAACTCCCGGGGCAGCGCGACCCCACCATGATGTTCGGCCTGGGTGGGTTCATCGACGTTGGTGCCGACGGCATGATCTACTTCACGCAAATGACGCCGTACGAAATCCGCAAGTTCTCGCCGTCAGGCGACCTTGTCATGCAGGTTTTTCGTGAAAATGATTTCGTCACGACACCGTTGATCGAGCGTAAGGGCAGCAGCGTTACCTATCACCCGTGGTCCGGATCCCAGGCGATATTCGCACTCCCCGACGGGAAGTTTCTCAATGTCGTCGGTCTGTTCCGTGACGAAAAACCGGCGGGCACGATCCTCGACCTGTTCGACGCCGAAGGACACCTGCTGTTCTCGCAGCGCCTGGAGTGGTACTTCATCCCGCAGTGGCTCGATGGATCCGGGAACCTGTATGCATACGACGCCGGCGATCTTGCCGTCGTGCGCACGCGCATGACGATTCGCTAGCCGCATTGCTGGCGCCCTTTTGCGCCGCCTGTGTATAATCCAAGCGGGAGATGACCTACCTCAAAGACAAGAAACAGGTTTCGCGCTACCTCGACCCGGCCACGGTCGGGAAGCTTCAGAACATGGAGCTCAAGGCGCGGCTCATCGTCGAGGGTTACATCGCCGGTCTGCACCGCAGCCCCTACCACGGCTTTTCGGTCGAGTTCGCGGAATATCGTCCTTATATGCAGGGCGACAGCATCAAGTCGATCGACTGGAAGGTGTACGCCAAGACCGACCGCACCTACGTCAAAGTTTTCGAGGAAGAAACCAACCTCATCGCCAACGTGCTCCTCGACAAGAGCGGCTCGATGGGATTTCCCGAGGGTAGTGTGACCAAGCTCGACTACGGCTGTATGCTGGCGGCGAGCCTCACGTACCTCATGAATCGCCAGCAGGATGCGGTCGGGCTGTGCGTCTTCGATGAGAAAGTGCAGCGTCTGATTCCGCACCGTTCCGTGCGCAAGCAGATGTTCCAGGTGCTGCACACACTGGAAGGCACGACACCGGGCGCGAAGACTTCCATCAGTCCCGCGCTGCACGAGATGGCGGAGCGCATGAGCCGGCGCGGTCTCGTCGTGCTGATCTCCGACTTGATGGACGACCCCGAGAAAATCTTGATGGGCTTGAAGCACTTCCGCCACAAGGGCCACGAAGTGATCGTGTTCCACACGCTGGATCCGCGCGAGATGGATGTCGATTACAAGGAAGCGGTGGAGTTCGAGGACATGGAGACGGGCGAAAAGCTCCGCGTCGAGCCGCAATTCCTGCGCGAGCAATTCAAAAAAGACGTGCGCGACTGGATCGACAAGCTGGAGCGCGGTTGCCGCAACCGCCAGATCGACTATCACCTGCTGCGCACGGACACTCCTTTCGACGTGGCGCTCACGGCATACCTGGGAAAACGCCTGCGGATGGGCTAGCGCCAACTGTCAGAGCCGACAGTTGGCTGTAAATTTCTTCCTGACAACGTGGCACACCCATGGACCCCCCGAGCGGCGGAAATCGCCGTTGCCGAGCTAAGTAACTTGATACGCGTCAATCACTTGCTACCAGATGCTGGCTGGATGGCATGGCCGTTGCCATTCGCCGGCGTGTCGTTGACCGGTACGCCGGTAGTTCAAACACCACCTACTGAAAGGAGGACGCCATGACAACGCTTACCAAGTATTCAACTGTCAACGCTCCCGTGGACTCCCTGTTCAATCGCATCAGCCGTGAGTTTTTCCCGTCGTTTGACCGGGTCCTCTCGCCGGTCGATGGCGAGTGGACGGCGAACCGCGTCCCGCGCGCCAATGTGTACGAGACGCAGAACGAGTACGTGCTCAAGCTGGAAATGCCGGGCCTGAGCCGCAAGGATGTCGAGCTCAGCATCGAGGGCGATGCCCTCAAGGTGTCCGGCCAGCTGGCCATCAACGTGGAGAACGCGCAGCTCCTGCACGACGAAATCCGTTCGAGCCGGTTCGAGCGCGTGTTCAACATCCTGCACGGCATCGATCGCAACGCGATCAAGGCTTCCATGCAGGACGGCGTGCTCAGCGTGACGCTGCCCAAAGCGCCGGAGCACGTTGGTCGCAAGATCGTGGTCGAGTAGCACGACTCGTCCCCACGCGGTGGGAGCCGGCGATGAGGCCGGCTCCCATCCGCTCAGTTGACCGCCGCTTCCCAATCCCTCATTCTTCGGTTGCCGCCGGCCACCGCGAACCGCCTGCTGATCGCGGTGTAACAGATAGATATCGAAAGAAACGGCTTAGATGGGTTTTCTCAACATTGCATTCCTCTTTGGCCTCGTGGCCGCGGCAGTACCCGTTGTCATCCATCTCCTGAATCGACGCCGCGTCAAGAAGGTCAAGTTCTCCTCGCTCGAGTTCCTGGAAGAGGTCAACAAGCAGCGGATGCGCCGCATGAACCTGACGCGCATCCTGATTCTGCTCCTGCGCACGCTCGCGGTGCTCATGATCGTGGTGGCGTTTGCGCGCCCCACCATGCGCTCGGGCTTTCTCTTCGCCGGCTCCGTGCCGAAGAACGTCGTGGTATGCCTCGACAACAGTTACAGCATGGGCGTGAATCAGGAGACGGGCACAGCTTTTGATGCGGCGAAGAAAATCGCAAAAGACATCGTCGACGAAGCCGCCAGCAACGACGAGCTCAACCTGGTGCTGTTCGCGAAGACGGCCGAGCCGGTGCTCGAGAAAGGCACGCGCAACCGCGGCGTGTTGAAGAGTGCCATCGATCGCGCGCAGGTTTCCAACGAGACGACGTCGTTGCGCAGCGCCGTGGACCGCGCCCTCACGCTGGTGCACGACAGCGATGTCGACGGCGGCGAGATCTACGTCATCTCGGATTTCCGCTACAGCACCGACTCCACCATCGTGGATGAGAGCAAGACGCCGGCGAACGTGCGCATCTACTTCGTCCCCGCATATAAAGGAGACGCCGACAACGTGAGCATCGACCGCGTCGCCGTGCCGCGCAAGCTCCTGCGTCCCGGAGAAGTGGTCAAGGTGGGCGTTACCACCACCAACTACTCCAGGAACACGCCGGCCAACGTGTCGCTCGAACTCATGGTGGAGGGTGAGCGCAAAGCCGAGCAGGTGCTGGAGCTCACGCCCGGCGCGTCACAAACCACGACGTTTCCGCTCTCGCTCTCCAAGCCGGGTCGCTATCACGCGCGCGTGTCGAAGAATCATGACCGTCTCGCCGTGGACGACGATCGCTACTTCCTGATCGAGGTTTCCAACACGATTCCGGTGACGATTGTGGGTGGGGGCACGCGCGTCATGCCCGGTGCCGCCTCGGGTGGCAACCAGAGCGTGCCGCCGGGTTTCTACGTCGAGAAAGCGCTCAACCCGCGCGGCGTATCCGACGGTGAGTTCAATGTGACGTCGATCGCCGAGCGCGATGTCACCGCCTCGTCACTGCCCGCCAACGGTGTGGTGGTGTGGGTGTCGCCGCAGGCGATGGAGCCGCGACGCCTGACCCTGATCGAACGCCATGTGCGCCGCGGCGGCGGCTTGCTGGTGTTTCTCGGGGGCGGCGATCGCGCCGTGATGGATGAGCCCGCGTTCCGCGCGTTGGTCGGCATTCGCGGCGCCGCCGAAAGAGATGGTCAACCGCAACCCGCATTCACGTCATTCGAAAAGCAGCATCCGGTATTGAACCTCTTCACCAGGGATGAGTTGGAATTGTTGTCGCGCGCGCGTATCGATGCCTACACGGCGGCGCGCGGGGTCGCTCCCGATTCCGTGGTGGCGTACATCGGCGGCGGTGATCCGGCGGTATGGGAGTGCGTGCGCGGTCGCGGTCGCGTGCTTGTGTTTGCCGCGTCACCCGATCTCGAGGGCGGAGACATTCCGCTCTCGCCCATGTTCCTTCCGCTCATGCACACGTCGGTCACGTATCTCGCGAGCTCCGGCGAAGCGCCCGGTGCCGCCGAGCACTACGTGGGGTCGCCCATCGAGTTCAATCTCACCCAGAAAGTATCCGACGAGTCGCAGCTGGCCGTGCGCAGCCCGAGCGGTGCGCAGCAAAAGCCGACCATCGTCGATAATTCGGCCGGTGAGCCACAGGTGGCCGTACGGCAGCCGGCCGAGGTTGGGTTCTATCGCCTCTATCGCGACACCACTCGCGTCGCCGAAGAGGCCGTCAACGTCGACGCGCGCGAATCGAACCTCTCGCTCAGCAGCCTTCCCAGGAAGAAGCCGAAGGCCGTCACCGTGGTGGAAGCCGGCCAGTCTTTCCGTACGGATCTGCGCCAGGCCAAGGAAGGCCGCGAAGTCTTCGCCGTATTTCTGATGATTGCCATCGCCGCGCTGGTGGCCGAGTCCATTCTCGGGCGCAAGGCGTAAAAAGAAAACGGGAGCGCCCTTGCGGACGCTCCCGTTCGGATCAACCCGGCAGACTCGAGTCTACTTCAGAAGAATCATCTTCTTTTGCTGAACCACTCCACCTGCATTCAAGCGATAGAAGTACACACCCGAAGCAAGCGATGACGCGTCCATGCCGATGGCATGCCGGCCGGCCGACCGGACACCGTCGACGAGTGTCGCCACGCGCTTCCCGGTGACGTCGAAGACGTCGAGACGCACGTTGCTCTCCTCGGCCAACGAGAACGTAATCGTTGTCCTGGGATTGAACGGATTGGGAACGTTCTGTTCGAGCTGGGTCGTTAGCGCCCGCGTCGGAGCGAACTCGGGCTTGTCGCCCGGCTTGCCCTGCACGATCACCGGCGCCAGATCAATTGTGGACAGCACGCTGGTGGTGCCGCGCCACACGACTTCGTCGATATAGACGTCGTCGGCGTCGTTGCTGGCGTCGCAACGGAAGCGCAGACGCGCGTTGGTCGGAAAGGCGATGCTCGCCTTGCGCAGCGTCACCGTGGCCTGGTAGAACGTGCTGTTGTTGAAGGTCGTCCCCGCCACGAACGTCGCCACCGTCACGTACGACGTCCCGTTGTAATATTGCAGCCAGAAATCTTCGCCGGTCTCCATGCTTTCAGCACGGAAAAAGAATGTGACATCCATCGTGTTGTACGAGGAAACGTCGCGAGCCGTCGTCGTGGTGAACAACGACGTGCTCGTATTGTCCTGGATGTCGATGGACGCCACGCCCTGGTGCGAGAACGTCCCGCCCGTATAGCGCGCGCAGTCGGTGCCGCCGTCGGTATAACTTCCGAAGTTGGTCTCGAAGTTGTCCGATGTGATCGTCACCCAGGTGGGCGTGCCGCCGGTCACCGTGATGTAGCCGGTTTTGGTGTTGGTATTGCCGCCGCACGCATTGCTCGCCGTGAGTGCCACGGTGAACGTGCCCGACGACGCGTACACGTGGCTCGGATTCTGTGCCGTAGACGTGCCGCCGTCGCCGAAGGTCCAGCTCCAGCTGGTGGGGCTGCCCGTCGACGTATCGGTGAAATTGACCGTGAGCGGTGCGGCGCCCGAGGTCGGCGTGCCCGTGAAGTTCGCGGACACTACAGGCGAGCACCCGCCACCGCCCACGGCAGCGTTGATGTCAACCATGCCGAAGCCGCTGTAGCGATCCCAGCCGGCAACGGATTCCACGTTCACGATGTCCTGCGCGGTCGAGGTGAGCTGCGCCTTCACCTGCGCCGGCGTGAACGACGGGTTCTTGGACTTGATGAGCGCACACACGCCCGCCGCGTACGGCGTCGCGCACGATGTGCCATTGAAATACGGCTCGTAGTCGCCGCTGCGGAAGCCGGCCGCGCCCAGAATGTCGGTGGTGTAGCAGATGGTCGGCGCGATGATGTCGACGGCGCCGGCAGCGTTCGCCGTCGTGGTTCCGTAATTGGATCCCCACCAGCGTTCGCCGTCGCACGTGTAGCCGTTGGGATCAGCGGAAACACCGGGATTGAGCTCGGACGCGAGGTTTGAGCTGCGCTTGCGATCGCCGCACGGCGATGCTGCGCCCACGCCGATCACGTTGGCGTTGATGGCAGGATAGCTGATGGTGCTCTTGTTCTCGTTGCCGGTCGCCGCCAGCAGTGTAACGCCGTTGCTGATCGCGTACGAGATGGCGCTGTCGGTCGACGGGTCGCTGGTGATCGCTGCACCGAAGCTCATGCTGATCACATTGGCGCCGTGGTCGGTCGCCCACGTGATGCAGTTGACGATGGCCGAAAAGAAAAGCGAACCCGCGCTGTTGGCGGCCTTCATCGGCATGATGAGGCAGCCGGGAGCGGCGCCGCAGGCGCCGTTCGCGTTGTTCACCTTGGCCGCCGCGATGCCGGCACAGCACGTGCCGTGTCCGCCACCCGACGAGTTGTCCTCGGGATTGCTGTCGTTGTCGCCAAAGTCCCAGCCTGTGACGAACGCGAGGTCGGGATGTGACAGGTTGCAGCCCGAGTCGATGATGGCAATGATGACGCTCGAGCTGCCGAAGCCGGCGGTGCCGTCCCAACCCGGCTGGGCGTTGGTGTCGAAGCCCACCGTTCCTACGGTCGTTGCCAGCGTGTGATCGTACGTGCCGCCCCAGTCGAGACCGGGCAGCTGCTTGGTATTGTTGTGTCCCCAGTGCTGCGGATACGCCGGATCGGTCGGTACCGCCGCATACTCGGCGATGTAGTCGGGCGACGCATGCTCGACGTTCGGGTCGGACAGGTACTGATCAACCGCGCTCATGATGTCGGCCCCGTCGGGCAGCTGCATCATGTACCAGCGATTGATGCCAAGTTGCTCCGCCCGGACGCTGTTGGCGGGCTCGACGAACGGGCGCGTGATTGCGCTCACGCCCAACTGCCGGCTGATGGCATCCACCGACGCCATTCCCGTCGTGATGACGCCGGAGGTGGCCTGCGGTCTCAACCCGAACTTCGCGGATCGCAAACTGGTTTCTCTGAATTGAACGAGGACGTGGTCCGTCGCGTAACGAACGTCCGCGCCGGGTTTCAGTCCGTTGCCCGCCGTCGCGGGTCCGGACCGGGAAGACTGGTGATAAGGAGCGCTGGCGAATACCGCCGCGCCGCTCACGAGCAAGACAACGAAGATCGACACGCTCAAAAGCCATGCCGTGCGTTTCATGTTTGATCTCCTACCGGTTAACCGTTCACGTCACTTGCTCCGAATCGAATGCCGGGAATCGGTCGGGGCTGAACAAGAGACAAAACGAAAACTGGGGCCGAAGTGGCCCATTGCGGTTGGCTCGATTTAAGTGGTGATCACTCCCCTTCGCGATCGCAGCAGGACGACCGCGTGTCGAGTACTTCTCGACGCGCCGGACCGATGGGAGTGGAAGGAAGGAATCGGTGGCGCGCTACCCGTGGATCGGCACGGGGGCATCATGCTATCCACCTGCGCTGGCCGAGTCCATACAAATGTCATCCGGAGTCGTCGACTTGCGTGATCGCGCTTGTGTTAGTATCCGTTGCGGACGCGGATCGCTCCCCGCCCGTTCTGAAATTGTGATCGACCAGGTTCGCCGTCTACCACTGACTCACTCGCTACGCGCCTCCATTGAGGAGGCGTCGAGGGCGGCGCTTGCCCTTTCCAAAGCCAACGCGGGCCGCGCCATCGACCGGCCGCGTGGTACCTACGCCGACAAACTCGAAGCCCGACACCGGGTTCACGTCACGGGGCTCAAAGGCTCCTCCAGCGTCCTGCTGGCGGAAGCCATCCGGCAATCCCTGACCCGCAGCATCCTCATCGTCTATCCCGACGAAGAGTCCGCCCAGGATGCGGCCAGCGACTTCCGCACCCTGTCCAACGGCCGCGTTGTCCACTTCCCCGAGCGCACCATCGCTCCACACCGCTTCGAGCTGCGGGAAAACCTGGCAACCGGGGGCGATCGCAATGAGAGCCTGCTGACGATCCTGAACGGCGGCGCGGACGTGGTGGTGACGAGCGTGCTCGGGCTGCTCGAAAAGACCATTACGAAGCCATCGCTCGCGGTAAACCAGCGCGTGCTCTCGCAGGGTGATCAGATCGACCTCGACCAGTTGCGCGAGCATTTGGTCGAGATGGGTTACGACGCGGTGTCGGTGGTGGAAGAAGCGGGGCAGTTCGCCGTGCGCGGCTCGATACTCGACGTGTTCGACCCGGCGTGGGACTATCCGTCGCGCGTCGAGCTCGAGGACGACGAAATCGTCTCCATTCGCAGCTTCGATCTCGACTCCCAGCGTTCGGTGGAAACACTGCAAAGCTGCACGATCCTGCCCGCCTCCTCCATTGCGATCGACGAGAGCGGTGCTGCGCACCTGCGCGACTTCCTGAAGGCACGCGGCTTCGACAAAGAAACCATCGAGCGCGTGGCTGACGAGGCCGAGCACTCGCGTTCATCGTACGTGTGGCGTCGCTACGCGCCCGCGCTGGGCATGACGGGTGCACTGCTCGATTTCTTCCCCGAGCCGCCCGTGGTGTGGTTCGTGGGTGGCGAAGCCATCAATCGCACGCTGGCCAAACAGGCCACCGATTTCGTGCGCGTTGCATCGCG
>CAZULB010000102.1:0-10926 GCA_964621155.1 uncultured bacterium
CCTCGGATTCATCATCGGACCGGCGCTGGGAGGCTTCCTGGGCGGGATCGGTTCTCGCGTTCCGTTCTGTGTGGCCGCCGGGCTCGCGCTCGCGAATACGCTGTGGGGGTACTTCGCGCTGCCGGAGTCGCTTCCGAAGGATCGGCGCCGCGCCTTTGACATCAAGCGCGCCAATCCCGTGGGCGCGCTCCTGCACATTCGCAAGTACCCGCTCGTGCCGGCGCTCGCCGCCGCGCTCTTTCTGTGGCAGTTGGCCAACCAGTCCTTCCCGAGCACGTGGGCCTACTACACCATTTTCCGTTTTCACTGGACCGAAGCCCAGGTGGGCGCGTCGCTCGCGTTCGTGGGTGTGATCATCGCCGTGAGTCAGGGCCTGCTCACGCGCACCGTGATCCCACGTATCAACGAGAAGCGCAGCGCCTTGATCGGCATTACCTGCGGCGCGATCGGGTACGCCGGACTTGCGTTCGCATCGCACGGCTGGATGATGTACGCCTGGCTCTCGGCGTGGTTGTTGGCGGGGATGGTGTACCCATCGCTCAATTCCATCATGTCGGGGCAGGTGCCGCCCAACGCCCAGGGTGAGCTTCAGGGTGCGGTGGGAAGTCTCTTCAGCCTCGCGAGCGTCATCGGACCGCCGCTCATGACGCACCTGTTCGGAATGTTCAGCGCCGGTGCTTTCAACATTCACCTCCCCGGCGCCGCATTTCTGTGTTCGGCGCTCCTGGTCGTCGTGGGCGCGGGACTCGTCCTGCGCGCGGTGCGCGCCGGCGCCAAGATTCCGCACGCCCACGTGCCGGAAGGCGCATCTTCGTCGGGCGGCTGAGCGCCGCATTCGTGCAGGCGTCGGCCCGAACGGGTGTACAGGGAGAAGTAACCTGACCATCTCGCCACTCCCAACCTGGCGCCAGCCCCGGTTCGGCCTGGCTCGCTCCATCCTCGCCCGGCATATATAATGAGGGGTAGCTGCCCGACGTTCGATCATACCCATGCCGCCGAATACCCCGGGAAAGGTGTGCGCCGACGCGGAAAAGTTTCGTGGTCGATTCGCGTAACCAGTGGGACAAAGCGGGGCGTCAGGAGTTCATCATGCCGAATCCGAACGACTATTCATACGTGACGCGCATGGACATTGCCTTCGCGCCTCTGGAAAAGATCGACGTCAAGCTGCTTGCCGACACCTGTCCGCACAAGTGGTTCAATCAGACTCTGTGCAAGGTGAACGAGTCGGTGGTACGCCTGGGTGTGGTGGAAGGGGAGTACCACTGGCACAAGCACGACGACCTGGACGAGTTCTTCTTCTGTGTCTCGGGTTGCTTCATCATCGACCTGGAAGACCGGACCGTCGAGCTGGCACCGCAGCAGGGCTATGTGATCCCGAAGGGCGTTCCGCATCGTCCCCGGTCACCGCAGCGCAGTGTCATTCTGATGGTGGAGGGCGAAGGAATCGTGCCCACGGGCGACTGAAGGTTGAAACGGGCCGGTGTGGCGCATATCTTTGGTTGGGCAATTAGTGCCGCGCCTCCAATCCTCTGAAGCGTGCAGCGCACGGTATGTTTTTTGCCCTCTGAGTCGGAACTATCTCTGTGACACGCAACATGGAATCCACCAGCCGTGAAACCAGCCGCCGCCCAACGATCACTTCACAGTTGATCCAGCTACGCACGGTTTGCCGGGTGCCGCGTCTGCGCTCGCGCGCACAGACCTACCGCGAGGAAGTGGCCAACAGCGTGAGCCACGGCGTCGGGCTGTTCTTCGCGCTGATTGCCGCCCCGCTTCTCGTTGCCAGCGCGCTGCGCTCGGGCGATGCACATCGCATCATTGCCTGCAGCATTTACGCCTCCACCATCGTGCTCATGTTTGCCGCGTCGATGGTCTATCACGGGCTCCCGCGGGGCCGCGCCAAGTTCGTGTGCCGCATCATCGATCACGGCGCCATTTTCCTCCTCATCGCCGGCACGTACACGCCGTTCATGATGGGCCCGCTGTGGGGGCCCTGGGGTTGGACGCTGCTCGCGTTCGTGTGGATTTTCGCCATCGTGGGCGTTGTTCTGACTGCGATCAGCCGGGTGAAGTACCCGACGCTTTCGACCCTCGTCTACCTCCTGCTGGGATGGATGATCGTGGTGGGCTTCAAACCGCTGTGGTTCCACATGAACCATTGGGGTCTGTTCTGGATTGCGGCCGGTGGTCTGGCGTACACGCTCGGGGTGGCGTTCTTTGCCGCCGACCGGCTGCGCTACGGTCATCTGGTTTGGCATGTGTTCGTCCTGCTCGGGAGTGCCTGCCATTACATCGCCGTCGCGCTTTACGCCTTTCCTTCTCGCTAGCATTTCCCGCAAGATTCCAGGGAACGCAGCGCCGCCTCCGGCGTAGGAACGGGTAACCACCGGCGAAGGAGTGTTTCCGTGATGAATCGGTCGTTCTGGATATTGTTGGTTCTGGCGCTGGCGTTTGGGGCGGCCATTACGTGGATCGATTCGCGTCCCACATGGGACGATACCGGTATCACCGCCGCCATGATCCTCGTCGCGACCGCCACGCTCGGTTTTGCGGGCCCGTCGCGCGCGTGGGTGTTTGCACTGGCCGTATCGGGGTGGATCCCGGCCTTCGGTCTCGTGCACGGGCATCACTCCACCTTGATCGCACTCGCCGTTGGTTTCATCGGCGCCTACGCGGGCGCTGCCACACGGCGTTTGATTGCTTCCATGGCCCGGTAGTCATAGCAGAGGTGTGCATGCTCAGTCGGCTGCGGCCGGCTTGATCGGGCGGCTTGCCAGCGCTTCACGTTTCCTGATAAATTGGCGCCACGTCCCACCGCGCCAATGGATTCAATCAAGCACATCATCGACCTGTTTCTGCACGTCGACAAGCACCTGTTCGACCTGGTGCAGACCTACGGCACGTGGGTGTACGGCATCCTGTTCGCGATCGTGTTCATGGAGACGGGGCTGGTGGTGACACCGTTCCTGCCCGGTGATTCGCTCCTGTTTGCGGCGGGTGCGCTGGCGGGCGCGGGCGCCCTCGACATCCGGATCCTGGTGCCGCTCTTGATCGCGGCCGCCGTCATCGGCGACAACCTCAACTACCTGATCGGCCGCCATGTGGGCCCACGCGTCTTTCACGAGCGCAGTCGCTTTTTCAAACAGGAATATCTATTTCGCACCCGCGACTTCTTCGCGCGCCACGGTGGCAAAACGCTGGTGCTCGCGCGCTTCGTGCCCATCATTCGCACCTTTGCGCCGTTCGTGGCCGGCATCGGGCGCATGCACTACCCGAAGTTCCTGGCGTTCAGCATTGCCGGCGGCACGTTCTGGGTGAGCCTGTTCGCGCTGCTTGGTTATTTTTTTGGGGGGCTGCCCGTCGTGAAGGAAAACTTCAGCATTGCCGTGCTTGCGATCATCGCGCTGTCACTGGCGCCGATGGTCTTCCATGTGTGGAAAGCGCGCGGGGAAGCGCACCGATAGGCGCGCAACCGTTCAAATCAAGTTGGATTCATTTTCCGGACGTGACTACGGAGGACGATCATGAAGTCAATTCTATCTGCATTGTTTGTTGTCCTGCTGGCGGGTTCTGCCGGTGCCGCCGTGAAGATGGAGCCTGTCGAATACAAGGACGGCAACACGACGCTCAAGGGACAGCTCGCGTATGACGACGCGGCCAAGGACAAGCGCCCCGGCGTGCTGGTCGTGCACGAGTGGTGGGGACTCAACGATTATGCGAAGAAGCGCGCGCAGATGCTGGCCGAAGCCGGTTACGTGGCGTTCGCTGTCGACATGTACGGCGAGGGCAAGAGCACGGAGCATCCCGACGAAGCGGGTGCGTGGGCCTCGGCGGTGCGCGCCAATGCCAGCACCGGCTCCGATCGTTTCATGGCCGGGTACAACGTGCTCAAGGCGGACAAGCGCGTCGATGCCGCGCACATCTCGGCCATCGGATATTGCTTCGGCGGTGGTGTGGTGCTGACGGCCGCCATGTCGGGTATGCCGCTCGAGGCCGTGGCGAGCTTCCACGGAGCCCTGCCGACCGAGGCCGCAACCGGCAAGGTTACGGCGCGTATGCTGGTATGTCATGGAGCGGACGATGCGCTGATTACCTCCGAGCAGGTGGCCGGTTTCCAGAAGGCCGCGACGGATGCGGGCGCGGACTGGGAATTCATCGCATTTGCAGGCGCGAAACATTCGTTCACGAACCCGAATGCTGATTCACATGGCATCCCGGCCCTTTCCTATAATGAGAAAGCGGACAAGCGTTCGTGGCAGGCCATGTTGAACTTTCTGGCGGAGAGCAAGAAGTAGCATATGCGTTGGCGGCGTCTGGTATTGGCTGCGCTCGTCGTCGCGGTAGCGATGGCGGGTTGCGTGGGCGGACATCGGGGCCCCCGTAACGAACCCGATATGCCGCTTCCGCCGGGCGTCTCCGAGGCGCCTCTCGGCCTCAGGTTCTCGGTGAAGATCACGCCCGCGCGCTTCAAGCCGGGCGAACACGTGAAGTTCGAAGCCACCATGTTCAACGACTCCGAGAAGAAGTTTGAAAAGGATTTTCCCAACGGTTGCCAATGGAACTTCCAGGTGGCGCGTGATACGCGCGTGCTCGGCCCGGCGCTGGTATGCAGCATGGAACTCACCCGGCTCACGCTCGAGCCCGGCGAGCTGCGCATGATCGCGCGTGAGTGGGGCGGCAATGACCGCTACTTCGAGCTGGACGAGAAGCTCACTCCGGGCATGTATCAGGTGAGTGCGGGGCTGGTTGAAAACGGACGCGTGCTTCCCATGTCGGATCCGGTGACAATCGAGGTTCTAGCGCGATAGGAAAGAAGGAAAAATCAATGCGTACCACCGTCAACACGCGCCGTCCGGAAGCGGGCGAGTACAACGCGTACTACGAGACCTACGTCGGAAAAATCCCCGAAGTCGACATTGTGAGCGTGTTGCGCGCGCAGCTCGACTCGACACTTGCCTTTCTGGGGAAAGTGCCGGCCGACCGCGTCGACCACGCCTACGCTCCGGAAAAGTGGACGCTGCGTCAGGTATTCGGCCACGTGCTCGACATGGAATGGGTGTTTGCAGCACGGGCGTTTCATTTTGCGCGCGCCGTACCCGGCGATCTGCCGGGGGTCGACCAGGACGACACCATGAGGGTGGTCGATTTCTCCACGACGCCGTGGCCGGCACTGCTCGAGCAGTGGCGCCACCTCCGCGCCGCCAATATTGCGCTGTTCGAAAGCTTCGACGCGGCGGCCTGGGACCGCAGGGGAATCGCATCCGGGAATGCGGTTACGGTGCGGGCGCTCGCGTACATCATCGCCGGGCACGAACGACACCACGTGAACGTTATTCGCGAACGCTATCTCTAGAAAAAGACTTCGACTCAAGTTTGCGTTATGATGTCCCGGCTGGCGGCGCGGGTCACCCGGTCCGCAAGCCCGGCACGCTTCCATTCTACAAAGGAGTCGTCCATGTCGCGGCGAAAAGCACTGGGGCTGGCAAGCCTCGTCTGCCTGTCCCTCGTCGGTGTGGCCACCCACGGAGCCATCTCCCAGGAAACTGTTGAGAGCACGACCGCCGCTGCGCCCGCGCACGGCCAGTCCGTCGACTACTGGTCGCTGCTCTTCGTGTTCGCGCTCTCCACGTTCATCGGTATCGGTGTGGTAGCGCGCGTGTCGCGCCTTCTGCACACGCCGCTCATGTCCATCACCAACGCCATCTCCGCTATCGCGGTGGTGGGTTCGATCCTGGTGACCGGTTCCGATTTTCCGAAGGACATCCGCATCCTGGGCGCGGTGGCGCTGTTCGCCTCCATGACGAACATCGTGAGCGGGTTCATGATCACGAACAGAATGTTGAAGCTGTTCAAGCAGGAGCCCAAGGAGGCGCAAACGAAATGATGACCTCCATCGTCCAGTTTGCGTATCTCGCCGCGGGCATTCTTTTCATTTTTGCTCTGCACTTCATGAACCACCCGCGCACCGCGCGGCGCGGCGTCATGGCGGGTGTGCTCGGTATGACGCTCGCGGTGCTGGCCACATGGGCACAGCCGCAAGTCATCCACCACTGGTGGATCGTGGTCGCGATCATTGCCGGCTTTGTGGTGGGAGTTCCGCTCTCGCGTGTGCCGCTCACCGCGGTGCCGCAACGAACGGCGCTGTCGCACGCCTTCGGCGGCCTTGCCGCCGGCCTGGTGGGCACGGCGAAGTTCTATCTCTGGCTGCGCAATGAGCCCGAGATGCTCACGCACTTCCGCATGATCGCGATCATCGCCGAGATCATTCTCGGCTTTCTCACGCTGACCGGTTCCATCATGGCGGCCGGCAAGCTGCAGGAAGTGAAATGGATCCCGCAGCGCCCGGTTACGTATCCCGGTCAGAATATCGTGAACATCGGCATGCTGGTGGTGGCCGTCGTTCTCGGCGCCATCCTGATCCTGAACCCGACGGGCGCGGCACCGTGGATGTTCCCGGCGATCATGTTCCTTTCGCTTCTTTTCGGCGTGATGCTCGTGATTCCGATCGGCGGTGCCGACATGCCGACGGTGATTTCCATCCTGAACTCGTATGCCGGCCTTTCCGCCGTGGCGATGGGCTTCGTGCTCGACAACAAGCTGCTCATCGTGGCCGGCGCGCTCGACGGTTCCAGCGGTCTCATTCTCTCCATCATCATGTGCAAGGCCATGAACCGCTCCTTCACCAACGTGCTCTTCGGCGCGTTCGGCCAGGTACAGCAGGCCAAGTCGGGCGGGGAGCAGAAGGTGTACAAGGCCGAGACCATCGAAGGCGCGGCGCAGGTCATGGAGCAGGCGCAGCTCGTCGTCATCATTCCGGGTTACGGTATGGCCGTGGCGCAGGCGCAGCACAGAACGCGCGAGCTCGCCGACCAGCTCCACAAGCGCGGCATCACCGTGAAGTACGCCATTCATCCCGTGGCGGGGCGCATGCCCGGCCACATGAACGTGCTGCTGGCGGAGGCCGACGTTCCGTACAGTGATCTTGTCGAGATGGACGAGATCAATCCCGACATGCCGCAGTGCGACGTGGCGCTCGTGATCGGCGCCAACGACGTTGTGAACCCCGCCGCGCGCCACGACAAGACCAGTCCCATCTACGGCATGCCCATCATCGATGCTGACAAGGCGCGCACCGTCTTCGCCATCAAGCGCAGCAAGAACCCGGGCTTCGCCGGTATCGACAACGAGCTCTACTTCGCCGACAAAACCTTCATGCTGTTTGGTGACGCCAAGCAGGTGGTGGGCGAACTGGCCAAGGCGCTGTCAGGCGGAAGCGGAATGCACTAGTACGCTTGACTGCCGGCGCGCCGGTAGTCATCTTGCAGATATGGGATCGCAGCACCGTTCCTGACGGTGGTGTTGCGTGTCCTGTAAGGGAGCGTGTCCGGGGCCGCGGAAGCGTTACTGGCGGCATGGACATTGCGACCTCTCCCCTGAAGTTCGCAATTCCAGAATAGAATCTTTCGTTTCCACTTTTCGGCCGCGCGCAGAAGTTCGATCATGGCCGTTGCAATGCCGAAATCCAGCTCCGCCCCCGGTCCTGCGGCGCGTGCCACGCGTGGCGTGGGCCCCGGGCGCGTCATTTTGATTCCGACGCTCGTTTTCCTCGCGGTCGCGGTCTGGGGCGCCCCTTATTACCTCGCACCCACCGCCGAGCGACTGCGCCATCCCCTCCATGTCTGGTTCCGTCCATCGGGCTATATCGGACAGGCGGCCGGCATTCTCACCTTTGTGGGATTTCTTTTCATGTGGCTGTTTCCCATGCGCAAGCGCCTGCGTCGCGCGACGTGGGCCGGCCCGGTGCCGAAGTGGCTGGACGTGCACATTGGCGTCGGGCTCATGCTGCCGCTCGTCGGCGCCATCCACGCCGGCTTCCGATTGGGCGGCGTGATCGGCCTCGGTTACGTTGCCATGCTGATCGTTTGCGCCAGCGGCATTGTGGGGCGCTATCTCTACGTGCGCATACCGCGCAGTCGCAGCGGTGTCGAACTCGGGCTGGGTGAAGTCGCCGCGCAACAGCGCGCGCTCATCGGCGAGCTCTCGGAAGCCAGTGGGATTTCGGTATTCGATCTGCAGGAAATACTGCAGGTACGTTCGACGCCGGCGCGCGTGGGAATGTGGGCCGCATTCGTGCAGATGGCGCACGACGACTTCGCGCGCGGACAGGCCGTACGCCGCCTGCGTGCGCGCATGCGCGCCAGCGGCAGCCAGGTCGATGCGGAGCGGCTGCGCAACATCATGACGCTGGCGCGGCGGCAGATGTCGCTGGCGCAGCAGGCACGTCTGCTCAATGCGACGCAGTCAATCTTCCGCCACTGGCACGCCGCTCATCTCCCCGTCGCCATCACCGCCGTGATTGCAGTGACCATCCACGTCGTGGTTGTCATCGCCATGGGAGCAACCTGGTTCTAGGAGTCACACCATGACCATGTGGCTCACTACCATCGCTTTCATCGCCATTACGTTCGTGCTCATGCGCTGGCATCTGCGCCGGCGCGGTGCGGACACGACCATGAAGAAGTGTCCGCGCTGCGAGGCCGCGGTGCCGGCGGGCGCTGCGCGCTGCCCGCGCTGCGATATTCCCATGCAGCTCTATGAAGTTGTGTCCGCCCAAACCGTCGAGGGCGAGGATAAGAAAATGTCGAACGGCGCCGCGCCGCACGCCGTGGTGCGTGCCGATCTGTGTGTTGGATGTGGCGCATGCGTGCCTGTCTGCCCCGAGCCCGGGGCGATCAAAATGGTCGGAAAACTGGCGACGGTGAATACATTGCTGTGCAAGGGCCACGGCAAGTGCGTCGAAGCGTGCCCGGTCGGCGGCATCGTGCTGGCGACGGGCGCGTCCGTGCATCGCGTCGAGGTTCCGCACGTCGACACCGATTTTGAGAGCAACGTGCCCGGAGTTTATGTGGTGGGCGAGCTGGGAGGGCGTGGTCTGATCAAGAACGCAATCAACGAGGCCAAGGTCGCTGTCGAACACATTGCGAGCGAGCTCGGTCCCGCCGCGAAGCGTCCGCCGCGTACTGGCGCCCACGAACTGTATGACGTCGTTGTGGTGGGGAGCGGACCGGCCGGTATTTCGGCCGGCCTGGAAGCCTTGCGGCACGGGCTCTCCTACGTGGTGCTCGAGCAGGGAACTCTGGCCGACACCATCCGCAAGTATCCGCGTGCCAAATTTCTGCTGGCCGAGCCGGTGTCGGTTCCGCTCTACGGCGACCTGTGGGTGTCGGACGCATCGAAAGAACAGTTGCTCCAGGTCTGGGAAGCGATCATCGCCAGGACCGGCCTCGACGTGCGTACGGGACACCGCGTAACCAACGTCGCTCGCGTGGAAGGCGCGCTCCAGGTTGAAACCAGCGAGCGGACATTCCGTGCGCGGCGCGTGGTTCTCGCCATGGGCCGGCGCGGCACACCGCGCCGCCTGGGCGTTCCCGGAGAAGAGCTGGGCAAGGTCATCTACGACGTTGCCGACATGGAGTCGTTCGCCGGCATGCGCATGCTGGTGGTGGGTGGTGGCGACAGCGCCGTGGAATCGGCGATCGGACTTTCGCGACAGTCCGGCACGACGGTGACGCTCAGTTACCGCGGTGAGAATTTTGCGCGCATCAAGGAGCGCAATCGCCAGCATCTCGAAGAGGCAACGCACTGCGGCAAACTACGCGTCGCGCTACGCAGCGAAGTGCGCGAGATTCGTGACGGTGCTGTGGTGCTCGAAGTCAATGGACAGCACGAACTTCTTCCCAATGACGTGGTGGTTGTGCGCATCGGCGGCGATCCGCCGCACGCGTTCCTCCAGAAGATCGGGGTGCGCATCGTGAAGAAGGATGTGCCGCTGCCAGAAGAGGTTCACGCGGGTGCGTGACAGCATGCACTCGCCCCGCGTTGTGGCCATGGCCATCATCGCGCTGGTGGCCTTGGTCGCCGGCGCGCGCGCGCAGGTTTCGCCGGGGCCGCTCGCTCGTGTGCACTCGTCGCTGGAGGGCAACCTCAAGTGCCAGGAATGCCATGGCAAGTCGAAGGGCGAGATGGATCGCAAGTGCCTCGCCTGTCACGGCGAAATCGCGTGGGAAGTCACCAATGCGCGCGGCTTCCACGGCCGCGAGGGAAAGAGCAAGTGCGCGGGGTGTCACCCCGATCACGGAGGTGTCGATTTCGAATTGATCGCATGGCCCGACAAGTCGCCGCAGAAGTTTGACCATGCGCGCGCCGGTTTTGCGCTGGTGGGCAAACACGCGACGGTGGCGTGCGAGAAGTGTCATGTCGCCGCGCACGCCGCGGCGGGCGTCAAGTTGAAGCATGCAGGAAATGAATTGGCGTGGGCCGGAATGGATCGCAACTGCCGGACGTGTCATGAGGACGCGCACAGGGGCGCGCTGGGTACGAACTGTTCGAGTTGTCACAGCGAGCAGGGCTGGCGACCGGTGACCAGCTTCGACCATTCGAAAACGGGGTTTCGCCTCACGGGTTTGCACGCCCGGGTGGAGTGCGCGAAGTGTCACGAGGCGCCCCAGCTCAAACTGACGAAGGACGCGCAGGGCCGCGTGCAGCCGCTGTACAAGCCGCTGCCGCATGGCGAGTGCGTGTCATGTCACCAGGATGCGCACAAGGGCGCATTCGGCGCCGCGTGCAGCCGCTGCCACGTGACGACAGGCTTCAAGGTGGTGAGCGCAGTCACTTTCGATCACGACAAAACGCGCTATCCGCTGCGCGGCGGACACGCGGGACTCGCGTGCGCGAAGTGCCACGACGAGAAAACGGCCTGGGGCAAGAAGCCCGCGTTTGCAACCTGCGGGGGGTGCCACAAGGATCCGCATGCCGGGCAGGCCACGCGGGCGGGAAAAACCACGGACTGTTCGGCATGTCATGCCGTCACCGGGTACAAGCCGAGCACTTTCACGGTGGAGCAACACGCGCGCACGGGTTATG
>CAZULB010000103.1:0-10783 GCA_964621155.1 uncultured bacterium
AACGCCGGACTCGAAACGGCAGGCCGTTGCTTCTCTCTGTGGCCCAAAACTGGCCCAGCAGCATTTTGACGAGACTCCTAACGCAGATGAGGCGCTAGCGTAATTGTAACGCAGAGAATATTATCGCTCAGGGTGGCCCCGTAGCTCAGGTGGATAGAGCAGCGGTTTCCTAAACCGCGTGTCGGACGTTCGAATCGTCTCGGGGCCACCAACTCTACGCTGCGCCGCTGTCCTTGGTGGAATTTTTGCGCCCGCGTGTCGAGCCCAGCGCATGGGCGAACCAACAGGAGAAATCCTTCCACAGGCCAGGTCGATTGCGGATCGACCACGGCACCAGCATCGCGTAGCAGAGCAACTTGTCCGCTCTGGGCACGGTCGCAGTGCGGATGTTGTGGGCGTAGCCGCGCAGCATCTTCATGTGCGGCACATCGGGTTTTCCCGCGCGCGCGGTGTTGAACCACGCCGAGCGTGTTTGTTCGCTCTTGTAGGCCTTGGTTGAACGTTTCTTGTGCTCGCGGTGGAGAAAAAGCACCTCCGGCACTTCGTAAAATTTCCCCATGAGAGCGATCTGTGCCAGCAGCACGCGGTCACAACCGGCGTAGTCTCCAAGCAGTGTCGTCTTGCGCAGCGTCGCTGTGCGCATGACTCCGAACACGGATTCGCAGCGGTGGTGCGGGTTGGCGAGTGCGCGGAACCTCACGTTGGGTCGCGGCGAATCCCAGCGCAGCAGGGGCACATCGACTTCCTTGCGCACGCCGTCATCGTCGATGTCGACGAGCCTCGTGCACGCGAGCGCCACGTCGGGGTCGCGATCAAGCACCTCGACACAACGCTCCACATAGGTGGGCTCGTGCTTGTCGTCGTGTGCAGCCCACTTGAAATACTCGCCGCGCGCCAGCTCGACCACAATATTGAAGTTCCACATGGCGCCACGATTGGTGTCGCTGCGGTAGTAACGAATGCGCGGGTCGCGCGCCGCGCGGTCGCGGCAGATGGCCTCGGTGCCGTCGGTGGATGCGTTGTCTGAAATGATGAGCTCGAAGTCGCTGAAGGTCTGCGCCAGGAGCGTGTCGATGGCCTCGGCCAGGAACTGCTCACCGTTGTAGACGGGGAGGCCGATACTGACACGAGGTGTCCTCGAGGCGGTGGTGGGCGGGAGTGTGGAACGAGTATTAGTGTTTGAACTCATTGCTGGATTTGGCGCGGGGTGGAGGATGCACCGACATGCGCTTCCAGTGCAAGCAAAGCCCGGGGCCACGTCGGGAACGGGCCGAATTTCAGCAAGTTACATGCCCGCGTTGCACCGGGCCAGAATGCAGGGGAAACGTTCGTGCGGCGGGAAAAATGTGTTAGTCTGCTCGCTTGAATCCGGCTTTTTGTGGCCATCGAACCGGAGGTTGATCGTGTCGCGCTTACGCATCGTGCTCCCGCTCTCGCTCGTCGTGCTGGCCGTTATCACCGCCGTCTCGCTTGCGCAGGATACCAATCCGGGCCCTGTGCTGCGCGATGATCTCGCGGTCTATCACCGTCCCGTGAAGACGATATCCAAAGAAGCGCAACGCTGGTTCGACCAGGGTCTCGTGCTGTACTACGGCTTCAATCACGACGCCGCTATTGCCTGCTTCAAGAAGGTCGCCGAGCTCGACCCGAAGTGCGCCATGGCGTGGTGGGGGCAGGCCATCTCGGCGGGGCCCAACATCAACAATCCGCACATGGACGAGGAGACGGCAAAAAACGCGTACGACGCCGCTCAGCAGGCCAAGGCCCTGGCCGGCAACGCTTCACCCGTCGAGCATGCGCTGATCGACGCCATCGCGACGCGCTACACGTGGCCCGTGCAGGAGGACCGCAAGGCGCTCGATGTGGCCTACAGCGACGCGATGCGCAACGTTTGGGAAAAGTATCCGAAAGACGCAGATGTGGGCGCCTTGTTCGCGGATGCAGCGATGAACCTGCGTCCGTGGGACCTGTGGTCGCCCGACGGCCAGCCGCGTCCCGAGGAGCCGGAAATCCAGGCTACCATCGAAGCCGTGCTCAAGCTGGATCCGAAACACATCATGGCGTGCCATGAGTACATCCACACCATGGAAGCCTCACCCACGCCGGAAACGGCGCTGCCGGCTGCGAATGTGCTGCGCACGCGCGTTCCCGGTGCCGGCCACCTGGTGCACATGCCGGCGCACATCGACATGCGCCTCGGTCATTATAATGACGCAGTTCTCGCCAACCAGAAGGGCGTCGAGGTCGACAAAACATGGGCGTCCCAGGGCGGGTTCTACGTTTTCTACCGCGCGCACAACTATCACTTCCTGGCGTGGGCCGCGATGTTCGAGGGCCGCAAGCAACTTTCGATCGACACCATCAAGGAATTCGAGCAGCAGGTGCCGCTCGATCTCGTGCGCGCGTTCCCGGATTTTATCGACGCGTACATGGGCTCGCCCGTCGAGGTGTACATCCGCTTCGGTATGTGGAAGGAGATCCTGGCGCTGCCCAAACCGCCCACCGACCTGCAAGCATGGACGGCGTTCTACCACTACGGTCGCACGGTGGCCTATGCGTCGCTCGACAGTCTCGATGTGGCGGCAAGGGAGTTCGACACGTTCAAGGCCGCATGCGCGGCGGTTCCGGACACGCGCCTGCTCGGTAACAATTCCGCCCAGGCCGTCCTGGGGGTTGCGCAGGCCATGGCCGAGGGCGAGCTCGAGTTTCGCCGTGGCAACCATGACCACGCGTTCGAGCTTCTGCGCGATGCTGTCAAACAGGACGTGGCACTCCACTACGACGAGCCGTGGGGATGGATGATGCCGGCAAGCCACGCGCTGGGTGCGCTGTTGCTCGATCGCAGCCGCGGCCAGGAGGCGGAAGCGGTGTATCGCGCCGACCTCATGCGCTACCCGCTCAACGGCTGGGCGCTGAACGGTCTGGCCGAGAGTCTGCGCGCGCAGGGCAAAGACAAAGAGGCGGCCGCTGTCGATGCGCAGTTCGCAAAAGCGTGGGCGCGCGCCGACGTCCAGATCAAGAGCTCGTGTTATTGCCGGAAGGGTTCCTGATTTGTCGCTTTCGCCCGGATCGCGGCTCGGACCCTACGAGATTGTTTCGCCCCTCGGTGCCGGTGGCATGGGCGAGGTGTATCGCGCGCGCGACTCGCGCCTCAAGCGTGACGTTGCGGTGAAAGTGTTGCCCGCCGATGTGGCGGGCAATCCCGAACGACTCGGACGCTTCGAGCGCGAGTCTCATCTGCTCGCCGCGCTCAACCATCCGCATATTGCCGCGATCTACGGCGTCGAGGAGAACGCGGGCACCATTGCGCTCGTGATGGAACTCGTGGAGGGTGAGTCGCTGGCGGAGAAGATCGCGCGCGCCCCGATTCCTGTCGACGAGGCCATCGCCATCGCGCGCTCCGTGGCGGATGCGCTCGAGTATGCGCACGAGCGCGGCATCATTCACCGCGATCTCAAGCCCGCCAACATTGTTGTCTCCCGTGACGGTGTGGTGAAGGTGCTCGATTTCGGTCTCGCCAAGGCCATCACGGGCGAGTTGTCCGATTCGAGCGGTTCGGACGCCACACATTCTCCGACGCTCACCTCTCCTGCCACGCGCGCCGGTGTCATTCTTGGCACGGCGGCCTACATGGCGCCGGAGCAGGCGCGCGGGAAGACGGTGGATCGCCGCGCGGACATCTGGGCCTTCGGCGTCGTGCTGTATGAAATGCTCACGGGCCGTCGCATGTTCGAGGGCGAAACCATCTCCGACACGATCGCCGCCATTCTGACGCGCGCACCCGATTTCAACGCGCTGCCGGCGACGACGCCGCAGTCGGTGCACAAGCTTCTGGCCCGTTGTCTGGACCGCGACCCCAAGCTGCGCCTGCGTGACATCGGTGAGGCCCGCATCATGCTCGCGCTGTCAGATGCAGCCGCGGACGTCGTGCCCGCAACGCCGGCCGGAGGGGGCCCTGCGCGGCGGCGCTCCTTCTTGCCGTGGCTGATTGCGGCCGGCGCGATCGTCGCTGCGGCCACGTGGACTTTGACTTCTTCGCGCAAGGGGGAGATTGCTCCGCAGGCGATCCGATACGTCCAGAAAACCTATGTTCCGCAGACGATATTCCAGGCGTTGTACGCGCCTGACGGTCGGGCGATCGTGTACAGCGCTGCGCTCACGGGTTCCATCCCTCACCTGTATTCGTTGCGCCCGGAGTACACCGAGCCGCAAAAGATGAGCGAGGATCCGCTGCAGTTGCTTTCGATATCGTCGAAGGGGGAACTGGCGGTACTGACGCGGCCCGTATGGCTCGCACACCGGATGTACCTGGGGACACTGGCGCGCATGCCATTGTCGGGAGGGGCGCCGCGCGAGATCATGGAAAATGTGGCCCAGGCCACCTGGGCGCCGGACGGAAATGACCTCGCGATTTCCAGGGGCGTCGAGGGCGTGTGGCGCATCGAATACCCGGCCGGAAAAGTTCTCTATCAGACGGGGGCCTATGTCAGCGACCTGCGCTTTTCTCCGGACGGGAAGCACATCGCGTACTTCGAGCACCCGGCGAAGTTCGACGACCGCGGTGGCGTCGCGGTGATCGACCTGGAAGGCCATCGCAAGCTCCTGGCGGATGGTTACTGGGGTGAGGAAGGTATCGCATGGTCTCCGGATGGCAGCACGGTCTACTACTCGGCGGGGACCGGCTACTCCGACTTCTCGATCTATGCCGCCACGCTCGATGGCCAGGTGCGCGTCGCGGCGCAGAGCGCGGGGGGCCTGGTCATCCACGACGTTGCCGCCAACGGGCAGTGGATTGCGACGCGCGATGATTTCACGCGCAATGTCCTTGTGCACACTCCCGCCTTCACGGGCGAACGCGATCTGTCGTGGCAGGATCTCTCCTATCCCATCGATCTGACCCCGGACGGTCGTCTGATGCTTTTCACTGCTTCGGGAGTGAGCGCGGGTAACAACTACCAGGCGTGCACGCGCGGAACGGATGGTTCGCCCGTGGTCATTCTCGGTGAGGGTGGCGCCATCGATCTCACCGATGATGGCCGCTGGGCACTCGCGGGCATATTTCCGAATCGCTTGATCGCATATCCGACCGGCGCCGGCAAAGCCATCGAGTTCGAGACCAGGTCGATTCCGCGCGTCGTCGACGCGCGCTGGCTCGGCGGCGACCAGAAAGTTCTGCTGCTCGGCGGTAACGAGGGAGAAGCCGAGCAACTCTACATTGCCGACGTGGCGGGCGGCGCGCCGACGCCGATCACGCCCCCCGGTATCCTGTTTGGAGTACCGAGCTCGGACGGCCAGCGGGTGATCATCATGGACGCGGACTTGAAGTGGTGGGTCTTTCCCATCGACGCCCCCACGCAGCGTGTCCCCGTGCCAGGGCTCACTGCGGACGACGGCGTCGCGGGCTGGAGCGAAGACGGGCGGAGGGTCTTCTGCCACAGACGCACCCGCGTTCCGTCGTACATCGAGGCGGTTGACCTCGCTACCGGAAAGCGCGACGACGTCGTAAAGCTGGAGCCGCCCATGTCAGCCACTCTGTACATTTCCGTAGCGGCCATGACCCCGGACGGCTTGAGCTACGCGTATAACACCGTCACGTATCTATCGCGTCTGTACACGCTCGAGGGAGCGCATTAGAACACCATATGCGACGACTCATCCTGCCCGTTGTCATCATCCTGGGCCTCCTGGGCTGGCTCGTGTATCGCAGCGAGCACAAGAAGAACGAGAACCTTTATTCGGGCACCATTGAAGCGCGCGATGCCGACATCGGATCTCTGATGGGAGGCCGTGTGTCTCAGGTGCTGGTTGAAGAGGGCGATTCGGTGACGGCCGGGCAGACGCTGGTGCGCTTCGACCGCTACCTTCTCGATCCGCAGATGAAGGAACAGGAGTCACGCATCGCGCAGATGCGCGCCAACCTCGAGCGTATCGAAAGAGGGCCGCGCCGCGAGGAGATCGAGCGTGCGCGCATCAATTACGAGCATGCGGAAAGCGAACGCGCGCGACAGGAAAAACTCCTCAAGCAGGGAGTTGGCATTCAGGCCACGTATGACCGGACCGCCGCCACGGCCCAGGTTGCGCTCCAGCAGTATGAAGAGCTCAAACGGGGGAGTCGCCCGGAGGATGTGCAGCAGGCGCGTGCACAGCTCGCGGCCGAAGAGAGCGCGCTGGCCATGCTGCAGCGCCAGATCGAGGAGTCGGAGGTGCGCGCGCCCGCCAGCGGTGTGATTCAGACCATGGACCTGCGGCCCGGTGACCTGATTGCGCCGAATCAGCCGGTGGCGGTTTTGTTGGAGTCCAACGAGTTGTGGGTGCGCGTGTTCGTGCCCGAAACCAGACTGGGTGCTGTGAAGGTGGGGCAGCCGGTCGAAGTAACCATCGACACCTTTCCGAAGCGCACGTTCAAGTCGCGCGTACAGTCGGTGAGTGAACGCGCTGAGTACACGCCGCGCAATGTGCAGACGCCGGAGCAGCGCGAAGACCAGGTATTTGCGGTCCGTCTCCGCCTGGAACCTGCGCCCGAGCTCAAGGCAGGCATGACTGCCACCGTTCGCTTCCCATGAGCTCCGCGGGCAGCCCGACAGCCGGCAGCGATTACGGCATCGAGGTGCGTGGCGTCACGCACGACTACGGCGCGATGCGCGCGCTGCGCGACGTAACCCTCAGCATTCCACGCGGCACCATTTTCGGACTCCTCGGCCCCAACGGTTCCGGCAAGTCGACGCTGATCCGAGTCCTGTGCGGCCTGCTGCGACCCACCGGCGGGACCGCGATCGTGGACGGCATCGACGTCACGCAGCATGCCGGCCAGGTGCGACGACGCATCGGCTACGTGCCGCAGCGGTTTTCGCTCTACGAAGACCTGACGGTGATGGAAAATCTGAATTTCTTCGCGTCCGTTTACGGGTTGCGGGGCGCGCACCTCGCCGAACGGCGCGAGTGGGTCATCGCGCTCACGGGCATCAGCCGTTATCGCGACCGCCTGGCGGCCCATCTTTCCGGCGGATGGAAGCAGCGGCTCTCCCTGGGCGCCGCCCTCATGCACGAGCCGCGCGTGGTGTTTCTCGACGAGCCCACCGCCGGCCTCGATCCGGTGGCGCGCCGTGAACTGTGGAATCTGCTCTTCGACCTCTCGGCAAGCGGCGTCACACTTCTCGTGTCCACCCATTATATGGATGAAGCCGAGCGCTGTGGCCGGCTGGGCTATCTCTACATGTCGAGGTTGCTCGTGCAGGGCGAACCCGAGGATCTTGTGGCACTCCCCGAGATCACGCCGCCGGGAACCCGCCGCGTCGAGGTTGCCATCGAGGGCAGCGCCGCGCAAGTGATGCGGCGCTCACGCTCGCTGCCTTATGTCGCAGAAGCGACCATCTTCGGCAACAGCGTCCACCTGCTCATTCCCGACTCGGCCACGCACGACGACCTCGTGCGCGACTTGAGCGAACCTGGTGTAAGGGTGAACGTGCGCCCGATCGCCCCGTCGCTCGAAGACGTTTTCGTGCGTCTCACGGGTCTGCAGGCGGAAGCCGAGCGCGGAGCTGTGAAAGCCGGCGGGGAGCCATGAAGGGTTTCCTCGCCGTATTGCGCAAGGAAGCGATCCACATGCGCCGTGATCGCGGCACGCTCCGCCTCGCGCTGGGTATCCCCCTTTTCCAACTCATTCTGTTCGGCTCCATCGACACCAACATCAAACACGTGCCCACGGTTGTGTTCGACCAGTGCCGCTGTCCGGAAAGTCGCGCGCTGCTCGACGAGCTGGTCGCCACGCGCACGTTCGAAATCAAGCACATCGTGAATACGCACGATGAGCTGCGCGAGACCATCGTTGCGGGCGATGCGCGCGTGGGGCTCGAAATTCCGCCCGACTACGGGCGCCACCGTCTGCAGGAAACCGAGGCGACCTTCCTGGCCCTGATCGACGGTTCGGACAACACGGTGGCGTCGCAATCGCTGGCGGCCATCAACGGGCTTGCTCTCACCCAGTCCCTGTTCGAGCTGCAGAAAAAGGAGAATCGCAACACACTCCCGATCTCTCCGCGGCCGCAGATTCTTTTCAATCCCGACACGCGCAGCGCCAACCTGCTCATTCCGGGGCTGGTTGCCATCCTGTTGACGTTTTCGGGGACACTGCTTACCGCCTATGCCATCGTGCGCGAGCGCGAACGGGGCACGCTGGAGCAGCTCCTCGTAACGCCGGTATCTGCCGTCGAGATGATCCTGGGCAAGCTGGTGCCGTATCTGATGCTCGGCTTCTGCCAGCTCGTCCTGGTGCTTTTCCTGATGACAACGCTGTTTCGTGTGCCCATTCACGGCAATGTGCTGTTGCTGGCCGCTCTTTCGCTCATCTACTTGACGTCGCTGCTTTCGCTGGGGCTGATGATTTCGGCGCGATCCACGACCCAGATCGAGGCCACCCAGGCGGCGCAGGCCATCCTGCTGCCGTCGATCATGCTCTCAGGCTATATTTTTCCGCTGTCTTCGCTGCCCCTGCCGCTACGGATTCTCTCTCACGCGTTTCCCGCTACGCATTTCATCGCCATCTCGCGCGGAATCATCATCCGCGGCGCGGGCTTCAACGATCTTTTGAACGAAGTGCTCGCACTGGCGATCATTTCCTTTGTGTTGCTGACCATGAGCGTGGTGCTCTTTCGAAAGAGCCGGTTGTGATGCGGCGCCGGCTTTGGCTTGCACTGACCGCGTCCCTGGCGCTTTCCGGTTGCGGAGGTCTCGCGCAGGTGGCGCCGTCGACATACCCGGACCCGCCGCGTAACGCCATCACTTTCTGGGGACACGCGTGCTCCTACATCGACGTAAGTGGCACGGGCATCGTGCTCGATCCGGTGTTCGAGAAGTCATTGTGGGTACGACATCGCTTCATCGGCGCGCCGTCTGCGGAGGCGTTGCGTGCTGCGCGCGTGGTGTTGCTTTCGCACGCGCACGACGACCACACCAGTCCCATAAGTCTCCGCCGTTTTCCGAAGGGAACCGTCGTGCTCTGCCCGAAACCATCGGCCGAGTTTCTTGCCGGGCAGGGAATCGAAGCGAAGGCGATGGCGCCGGGCGAACAGTTCGTTATCGATGGTGTGACCATCATCGCCGTACCCGTGTTTCACCCCGGCACACGAAGAGGAGTGCAGCGCGGCGCGGACGGACGCGCGCTGGGCTGGGTGATACGGACGCCGGACGAGACGATTTTCTACAGCGGTGACAGCGACTACTGCTCGATCTTTGCCGAGGTCGGGCGGACACATCTTCCCGACATTGCCATTTTGAACGTGAACGGACACTTGAAGCCGCCGGACGCAGCGCGTGCGGCCGCCGATCTGGGTGCGCCGGTGGTCATCCCGTCCCACTGGGGCGCCTACGGGTACTGGCTCGTGGGCGGGAATCGGCACCCGCGCGGTGAGAAGGAACTCGAACGCCTGCTCGGGGACCGCCTGCACGTGCTGCGCGTCGGGCAGTCGTACAATCTCGAAGCGAAGCGCTCCCGGGCGCGCTAAGAGAACGTTGGCCGAAAGCGGTGCGCTTTGTATAATGCGCCCGATCGCGTCGTCTGCATGAACCCTGACATACGTACCGGAGTCTGAATCCATGAGCCTGATCGATCGCGTTGTCGCCACCACGCTGCCCCTCATCCCGAAGCCGGTGGTGCGCAAAGTCGCGGCACCTTACATCGCGGGCGACAAGCTCGAAGACCTGCTGCGTGTCTCGGCGGAGTTCAACCGCGACGGCTACATGGTGGCGGCGGCGGTCCTGGGCGAGTTCGTGTCGAAACCGGCCGAAGCCGAAGAAGCCGTGCACGAGTACGTCGAGCTCCTGGACGCGCTCAAGGCGCGCGCTATCGACGCCTACGTGCATGTGAAACCCACCCATCTGGGGCTCACCATCGACCAGGAGCTGTGTGTGCGCAACGTGCGCACCATTCTGGATACGGCGTTGCGCAACGGCCAGTTCGTGCGTATGGACATGGAGGACTCTCCGACTACCGACGCCACCATCGCTGTCTATCATCGCCTCCACGGCAACTACGAAAACCTTGGCGTCGTCCTGCAGTCTCGCCTGCGGCGCACGCTCGACGATGCGCGCGCGCTGGCCCGGGTGAAAGCCAATATTCGCGTGTGCAAGGGCATCTACATCGAGCCCTACGACATTTCGTATACCGATCCCGAAATCATTCGCAAGAACTTCATCGCCATCACGGACGTGCTGTTGAGCGCGGGCTGTTACGTCGGTATTGCCACGCACGACGAGCGCCTGGTTTACGACAGCGAGCAAGTCGTCGCGCGCCTCGGCCTCGATCCTGATCGCTACGAATACCAGATGCTCCTCGGCGTGCTGCCCAATCTGCGCCGGATCATCCGCGAACGGGGACATCGTCTGCGTGTCGCGGTACCCTTCGGCCGGAGCTGGTACGCCTACTCGCTGCGCCGCCTGCGCAAGAACCCCGCCATCGCCGGCTATGAGGTCAACCGCAAGGTCTGGTACGACGGCGCGTTCCTCAACCACGCCTGGCAGCCCGAGTGGCGCCTGCGTCTCGTCCGGCGCGGCCGGGCCCGCTGGGAGGGCTACGACCCGCACGACGATCTTCGAGTCACCCCCGGCGCGCCGTCCCGCGTCGAGCGGCTCCGCGGCGACCTGCGCCACGACTGCATCCCCTCCATGAGCGAGTTCCTGGCGCGCCAGGTCCGCCACGCCGCCGCCGCCGCCGAGAGCTACGCCGCCTCCGGCCGCACGACCACTGCGCTGAAGCTCGCCACGTCGCCCATCGGCGAATGGCTCAAGC
>CAZULB010000104.1:0-228 GCA_964621155.1 uncultured bacterium
CGCCGGCCGTGCTCTGCGCCGCCACGGAACGAACCGGCAGCAACAGGAGGGCGACGAGGAAAACCAGTGTGTGTGAATACGAGCGAAATTTTCCGACGACATCGTGGCAATCTTGCATCTGGGAACCTCGCGTTGAACCGCCGCCATCGTGCGCGAAGATGCGTCCTGCGTTCAAGTCCGAAAAAACAGAATGAGACGCCGGATCCGCGGGAAATCGACTTCCTTCGC
>CAZULB010000104.1:238-10764 GCA_964621155.1 uncultured bacterium
CATCCAGCTTTCGCGGTGGCGTTACGCATCCGGCAACGCGGACGCCGTCAACATCACAAGCCCGTTCCCCGACGCCCCGAACGTTCCCGCGCACAGAATTTCTCCGAACGGGATTTCGTGCTCGCGTTCAGGGCCGCCGTCTGACCCGCGCTACTTGATTGTCCACACCAGACCAATCCCGAGCGTTTGCTTGAACTGCCCGGCCTTGCGCACGGCCGCATCAACCGCCCCGGGGTTGGTGAGCGTGCCGCTGTCGTCCACGATGGGCACGACCGTGTTGTCGTACTTGTCGTAGAGAAGCTCGACGTAGAGCTGCACCGCGATGATCTTGGTCACCTTGGCGCTGAACGTGTTTTGCCAGTCGATGTCGGCGGTGGTGGTGTAGTCCTTGATATCCCGGTCGAGCCCGGCCGCATCCAGTGAATCGGACGACAACGATTCGAACACCTCGTTCTTCGACCAGTTGAAAGGCTGATACGCCGAGAGGCGCGACGTGTACGAGAACTGCGGATTGAACGTGCGCGTGTAATCAAGCACGAGTTCGGCGCCCGAATCCCACGACGACTCGCCACTGGTTTCATCGCCCGTCGGGGCGGTATAGAAGCTGCGGTGCATCTCGCGCGCGCTGACGCCGAAGCGCGCCAGCAGCTGGTGGTCTTCGTAGTCGATGAACTTGCGGGCGATACCCACCGATTCCTTGAGCGTGATGGGATTGAACCAGAGTTTGCGACCGTACGGATCGGTGACGTCCTGGAAGAGCGTCTCCATGCGGACGGAAAGGTACGGGTCCACCGCCCAGCCTCTGGTCAGACGGAACAGCGACTCCAGGTCTACCTTGTCGTCGGACTTTTCCGCATCGCCCCAATGCCGGCTGCCATCGTCGCCTTCTTCCTGCGTGCGCGTCTGCCCGTACAGGAGTTTCATGGTATTGAGCCAGTTGAGACTCGGGCTGATCTGACGCTCGGCCGACCCGTTCATGTAGGCGGACCACGCCACCGACCCCGTCTCGCCGCCCTTCCAGTTTTCGCTGTAGCTCGACTGTGTGAGGTTCAGGCCCGTCTCGAGTTTGGGATACCACTTGCCCACTTCAAGGATACGTTTCTCTTCCTTCTTGTCGGGAACGGCGGGCGCCACGCCCTGCGCGAATGCGCTCGACGCCGTTGCCAACGTGATTGCAAGACCCATGGTTGTATAGATCGTTCTCACGATAATCGCCCCCTCGTGCGTTTCAAAGTTGGCGACCACCGTAGCGAATCACGGAACGCCGGGCAACCGATATATGCTTGACGCCCGCCGCACGGCGGGCAAAGCTAGACGGCAATCAACTGCCAGGAGGAATCATGGAATCGGAGAAGAGAAAGCGCGGCTCCAACGCCGCAATGGTCATTCCGCTCATGGTCGCCGTTGCGGCCGTAGCGCGTGTCGCGGGCCGCGTCCGCACCGTGGATTTTCTGTGGATCTTTTCCGCCGGCATGCTGGTGGGAGTCGTGCTCACGCGACTCATGAGCCTCGTGTTCGACAAGAAAAAAACCGCGGCCTGATCGGAATTCGCGTGAAGTTTTCCCTCGTCCCTGTCCTTCTCGTCGCCGCCATGCTCTGGCAGCCGGACACCGCGAGTGCGCGGAAGAAGACAGACCTTGTCTTCATCGGCAAGTCCGACCGCATCACCGGCGAGATCAAGCAACTGAGTCGCGGCATTCTGCAGCTCAAGACTGACAACATCGGGACCGTGAACATCGAGTGGGAGGATGTGGACTCGCTCAACAGCGTCTACCAGTTCCGCGTCGAAGACCACTTCGGACACAAGTACTTCGGTGCGATTTTCCTGGCGAAGAACGGAATGCTCGAGGTGATTCATGAAGGCGTCACCAACGAGGTGCCCCATGAATACGTGGTCGAAATCACGCCTCTGGAGGCGTCCTTCTGGCAGCAGCTCGACGGGTCGATCTCGATCGGGTTCAGCTACACCAAGGCGAGCAGTCTGGCGCAGCTCACGAGCGACATGAATGTGCGTTATCGCACGCCCCTCCGCCAGCTCACGCTGGACGCAAGTTCCATAGAGACTTCGCAGGAGGACGAGGAAACCAAACGGCGCGAAGACCTTTCGATCACCTACAACCGGCTCTTTCCGGGGCGTTGGTACTCGACCACCGGTGCCGGCCTGCAGACCAACGACGAGCTCGGCCTCGACCTCCGTTTACTGTTCTCCACCGGCGCAGGCATCAATCTGATACAGACCAACCACAATGAAATGGTGGCGACGTCGGGCCTCAGCGTGAACCGTGAGTGGTCGGCCAACCAGGACGGCGGGTACAACCTGGAGGCCTTCCTTGGAATCGAACACTCGGTATTTCGCTACGACTATCCCAAGACCGACATGACTGTCGAAGCCATCGTGTACCCCAATCTGAACGACTGGGGACGTGTGCGCGCTGAGATCGACGTCAGCGCGAGTCGCGAAATTGTCAAGGATCTCACAATCGTAGTTTCGTTCTACGATTCGTACGACAGCGATCCGCTCGACCCCAGCGCCGCAAAGAACGACTATGGTCTGGTGTCAAGCCTGGGGTGGACGTTCTAGATCGCAACTGAGGTGATCGTATGGAGTTCTGGCACGTAATCGGAAAGTACATTGCGGATTCGTGGGACATGCTGACCGGCCGCTCGGGCGGGCCCTTCGCGCTGCGCTTCATCATGCAGCCAATAATGGCGGCGCTCCTCGGCATCCGCGCCGGTCGACGAGATGCGCGCCACAACAAACCGCTCTATTTCTGGTCCATCTTCAAAGCCGGCAACATGTACGACCGTCGCGCCGTCCTGCGCGACGGCTGGGGCGATGTGCGGAAAGTATTCGCGGTCGCGGTCGCGCTCGACGTGATCTATGAGGTCGTCGTCTTCCACTGGGTATATCCCATTCAGGCGCTGATCGTTGCGATTGTCCTCGCCCTCCTTCCCTATCTCGTTTTTCGCGGAATTGCCAACCGGATTGCATCCCGGGGTAGAAGCTGACCGGCAAGACCGGGCGTTCGGTCGCGTACCAACGCCACATTTTCGATTTTGTCATTTCGGACATGGAAGTCCGCAGAGTTTCGCCTTACACTGCGGAGTCTCCGATCAGGACATCGCCCCGCAGAAACCGGTGGCGACGTTGCTACCACTACTCGAAAGGAAGGCAAAATCCATGAAAGTAGCAGCCCTGTCTCTGCTGCTGTTGTGCGGCGTCACCGGCATGGCCGCGGCGCAGAACACGTCTTTCGATCTCTACGGATTCATCATGATGGACGCCGGGTACGACACCAAGCAAGTCGACCCACTGTGGTTTGACGCACTGCGCACAACGAAACTGCCTTCATCCAAGGATCAGTTCGGCGCCGACGGTAACACGTACTTCAGCGTCCGTCAGACGCGGTTCGGTGTGAAGTCGCTGACGCCGACGGACCTGGGCGACTTTACGACTCAGTTCGAGTGGGAGTTGTACGGTACCGGCGCCGACGCCGGCCAGACCACCATCCGGTTGCGCCATGCCTACGGCCAGTTGGGCAAATTCGGCGCCGGGCAGACGTGGAGCCCGTTCATGGACATCGACGTGTTTCCCAACACGCTCGAGTACTGGGGACCCGCAGGCATGGTGTTCTTCAGAAACGTTCAGCTGCGCTTCATGCCCCTGCAGGGTGACACGCGCTTCACCGTCGCACTCGAGCGTCCGGGCGCCAGCGGCGACGGTGGCGTTTACAGCGACCGCGTCGAACTGGCCGACATCCAGCCCCACTTCCCACTGCCCGACCTTTCGGCCGAATACCGCATGGGTCATTCGTGGGGATACGTCGAAGTGGCCGGCATTCTGCGCCGCATCGAATGGGAAGACGCGGGCAGCGACTCGCTCGACCTCTCCGGCAATCTCACCGGCTGGGGCATCAATGTGAGCACCAACATCAAGCTGGGTGAAGCGGACACGTTCCGGGGCCAGGTTGTGTATGGCGAGGGCGTCGAAAACTATATGAATGATGCCCCGGCCGACGTCGCGATCGACAAGGTCAACGCAAGCGCAACGGCGCCCATCAACGCGATCGCATTGCCGGTGACGGGTGTGGTTGCGTTCCTCGACCACAGTTGGAACGACAGGTTCTCCTCGTCCGTCGGCTATTCGATGGTCGACATCGACAACGCAGGCGCGCAGGCAGCAAACGCGTTTCATCGCGGCCAGTACGCCATCGGCAACCTGCTCTACTACCCGGTCGCCAACGTGACGACGGGCATCGAGCTGCAGTGGGGCCAGCGCGAAAACTTCAAAGAGGACCCGATTACCGGGTTCAGCAAGTCCGACGACTTCAAGATTCAGGCGTCATTCAAGTACAACTTCTCGAAGTCGCTCTAGAAGGAGAGACAGAAAATGAGAACACTTTCATTGCGAATCATCGCGGCCAGCCTGGCCCTGGTGTTACTCGCAGTAGCTCCGGTCACGGCATCCGCCAAGGACAAGGCGTCCCCGGCGAATCCGTACCAGACTGCGGTCGACGCGGCCTACGCCAAGTTCAAGGACATGCACGAGGGCAAGAACGCGGACTACATCCCCGCTCTCGCCAAAGTAGATCCCAACGTGTTCGGCATTGCGCTGGTAACCGGCGATGGCAAGATCTACTCGGCGGGCGACCTCACCACCGAGGTGTCGATCCAATCCATCTCCAAGGTCTTTACCATGGCGCAGGTCATGGACGAGCAGGGACCGGACGCGATTTACAACAACATCGGCGTCGACGCCACCGGCATGCGCTTCAACTCGATCGTCTCGGTCGAGCAGTCGAAGAAGCTGGCGGGGGGACCGGAAATGAACGCGCTGGTGAACCCGGGTGCCATCACGGCGACCAGCATGGTGACGGGTGCGACGCGTGAGGAAATCTGGAACAAGATCCTCGCCATCCACGGCGATTTCGCCGGCCGTCCGCTCACCGTGCTCAAGGATGTCTACGATTCCGAAGCGGCCACCAACCAGCGCAACCAGGCCATCGCGCAGCTGATGTACGCATACGAGTACATCAAGGCCGAGCCCATGCGCGCGTGCGACATCTACACCGAGCAGTGCTCGATCGGTGTCACAGCGAAGGACCTCGCCATCATGGCGGCGACGCTCGCCTTCGGCGGACAGAATCCTGTGACCAGGAAGCAGGTGGTGAAGACGGACATCGTTCCGGAAGTGCTCGCCGTGATGGCAACGGCCGGCCTCTACGACGATTCCGGCAAGTGGCTCTACCACACCGGCCTTCCCGCCAAGAGCGGCGTGGGCGGCGGCATCATCGCGGTTTCGCCGGGCAAGTTCGGCATCGCGGTGGTCTCGCCTCCGCTGGATGACGCGGGCAACAGCGTAAAGGCGCAGAAGGTGATCACCGAGATCTCCAACGCGCTCGGCGGCAACCCGTATGCGGCGGCCAAGCCGATGGCTGTAGCCAAGAAGAAGTAGCTCTCGCAGCTCAAGCACAGGGGCTCGATCGAAAACGATCGAGCCCCTTTTTTTCACGACAGGAGCTCCGCATGAAAAGAATCCTTCTGTTTCTGCTCGCGATTGGGTTGTTGAGCCCGGTGCAGCGCGCGCGCGCGCAGGACGTGGCCTCGGAACCGGATACGGCAACCGTGGACGACACGCGCTACCAGAACGGCATCGCGGGTGAATTCACGCCGGGCAAGGGCTTCGACGTTTTCAAGTCCCGGCGCGGAAGTCTGAACCTCAGCGTTTACGGACTGTTCCGTTTTGTCGACCAGATGCCGGGCGATCAAACATTCACGGATCATCTGGGCCGCGAGCGCAAGGTCGCGACGCGCAACGACATCAACTGGCACCGAACGTTCCTGTGGGCAAGCGGGTTTTTCTACGATCCCAAGTTTCGTTATACGGTGTCGGTGTGGTCGCTCCCCTCAACGGAACAGACTCTCGTATTTGGATTGATGCGCTATCTGCACTCGCAGGCGATCAATTTTGGCGCCGGCGTGGGCCCCAGCCTGACGGCGCGCTCCATGCAGGGCTCGTGGCCGTTCTGGGCCGGCAGCGACCGCCAGATGGCGGAAGAGTTCTACCGCGGCGGCTTTGCGTCCTCGTTCTTCATCACCGGCGAGCCGATGAAGAAATTCTTCTACACGGTGGCAGTCAACCGCAGCCTGAGCCAGCTTGGCATCACGGCGGCCAACGACAATCGCGAATACGCCTTCAGCGCGAGCATCTGGACCATGCCGACGACGGGTGAGTTCGGCCCGCGCGGCGGTTTCGGCGATCTCGAGAAGCACGAAAAGCTCGCCACACGTTTCGGCCTCTCCGCCTGCCGCGCGCGGGAGAGCCGCTACGCACCCGTTCCCGACAATCCGCGCCACCAGCAGATTCGACTCTCCGATGGTGTCAACCCGTTCGAAGCCGGCGCGCTCGCGGACGGCGTCACCGTGACGGATCTCACCTACCAGGAAGTGGCGTTCGACGCGGGCGCAAAGTACAAGGGATTCTCCTTCCAGTTCGAGTACGCGTTCCGCCGTCTGGCCAGCTTCATCGCTGACGGCCCGCTTCCGGAAGAGTCGATCGTCGATCACGGCTTCTACGCCGAGGCCATGCAGATGGTGGTGCCGAAACTCGGCGTGTACGCGGGCACGGGCTACATCGCCGACGAGTTCAAGCGTCACCCGTGGGAGGTCAAAGGCGGTGCGAGTTTCTATCCGTACGGGAGCCGCAGCCTGCGCCTCAATCTTCATTTGATTCACGTCGAGAAGAGCCCGACGGGTTCGAGCTTCGGTTACTACACGGCGGGACAAACTGGAACCACGCTCTCGATGGGCGTGGATTTTTTGCTGTAGCTGATCCATCGATCAACGGAGGCAAGATCGAATGAAAGGTTTCTTCAAGATCCTGTGTGCGCTCGCGATCCTGACATCGATGCGCGCCGGAGTTGCGCGCGCAGAAATTGCCAACCACAGGCCGCTGAGCGGTTTTCAGCTGTACGAAGGTGAATCCGGCTCGGTCAATTTCCGTCCGTACACATACCTGCGCTATCTGAATCAGAAGTGGCTCGACGGATTCTACACAGACAGTTTCGGAGACGTGAAAGAGCTCGACCTTCGTCAGGATATCCAGATCAACAAAGTAACGTTGTATCTGTACGGCTGGGTGTTCGATCCGCGCTTCCGCTATTTCACCTACGTGTGGACCGCGAACACGAGCCAGGGGCTCGGTGCGCAGGTGGTGGTGGCGGGAAATCTGACCTTCACTTTCGGCGACCGCGCGCGGGTCGGCGGCGGCATCACGTCACTCCCCGGCGTGCGCAGCACGGAAGGCAATTTCCCCTTCTGGCTCGGCGTGGATAACCGGCTCATCGCGGACGAATACTTTCGTCCGTCCTATACGAGCGGTCTGTGGGTGCAGGGCGCGCTGGTTCCGTCGCTCAATTATATGCTCATGGTCGGTAACAACCTGAGCCAGCTGGGCATCGACGCCGCTCAACTCGACAACGACCTGGACACGTGGTCGGGCATGCTCAACTGGATGCCGACCACGGGCGAGTACGGCAAGGGTTTCGGTGATTTCGAGAATCACGAACGACTGGCCACGCGCATCGGCATCCACGGCACCCACAGCACCGAGGACCGCCAGAGCCAGCCCGGCACCGAGGCGCCGGAGAACTCGCAGATTCGCATTTCCGACGGCAACGTCGTATTCACGCCCGGCCTGTTCGGTGCGGGCATCAACATCAACTCCGTTCGCTACCTGATGGCGTCGTTGGACGCGGGCTTCAAAATCCGCGGCTTCGCGCTCGAAGGCGAACTCTACTCTCGCACCGTGGACAACTTTCGCGGCGACAACCTGCAGCAGCTGTCGTTCGACGCCCTGCACGACCACGGCTTTCAGGTGCAATCCTCGGTCATGCTGAAACCGCAAACCCTGCAGGCGTATGTCTCGGGTTCGAAAATCTTCGGCGAATATGGAGACCCGTCGGATGTCCGCGTCGGCCTCAACTTTTATCCGTGGAAGAACCAGTCGCTGCGCTGGAACAACGAGTTCATTCATCTCAACGATTCGCCCGTCGGCGCACTCAGCCTTCCGTACCTGGTGGGCGGGGACGGGACGCTCTTTCATTCCAATCTCGAATTGGCGTTTTGATTCGGGGAGGTTTGCTCATGCGTAGATTGCTGGTCCTGGTGTTCACCGTTGCGCTTCTCCTGCCCGTCACGGCCGTCAGCAAGGGCTCGGCTGCGCAGCGCACAGACACGTTCTGTGACTCGCACTTCCATCTCACCAACTACATCCAGGAAGGCATCACCGCGCGCGACTTCCTCAAGATCATGGGTAATCGCGTTCCGCGCTCCACGTTGTTCGGAATTCCGCTGCAACAGCAGTGGTCGTACCGGAACACGGGTGATGACGCACCCACGTACTACCTCGATACGGACGATCCGCTTTATTACTACTCGTTCACCGACGCGTATATCGCCATGCAGTACCGCTCGCTCTCCAGAGCCGACCAGGCCCGCTTCGATCCCATGATTACGGGCTTCGACCCCGCCGACATGTACGCGGCCGACCATATCAAGCGCGTGCTCAAGACGTTCCCGGGCGTGTTCAGCGGCATCGGCGAATTCACCATTCACAAGGAATTCGTGTCGTCGAAGATCTCGGGAGAGGTGGCGAGCCTCAACGACAGGGCGCTCGACCGCATCCTCGACTTCGCGGCCGAAACCGGGCTCGTCGTCATCCTGCACAACGACGTCGATCGTCCCATGGCGGCGCCGGGCAGCGAGCCCGTGTTCTTGAACCAGATAAAAGACCTGTTCCGGCGGCATCCGAAGACGACGATCATCTGGGCACACACGGGTGTCGGCCGCGTGGTGCGTCCGATCCAGAACCACGTAGGCATGATCGAATCGATCGTGAGCGATCCGGCCTTCAACCACGTCTGCTTCGACATCTCGTGGGACGAGGTGGCGAAATACGTCGTGTCGTCACCGGAAGCAACACAGCGGACCGCGGATCTCTTGAATCATTATCCTGATCGTTTTTTGTTCGGAAGCGACACTGTGGCGCCGTCATCGCCCGAGAAATATTTTGCAGTGTTCGACATGTACAACCCGATGTGGACGCTGCTCACGCCGGAGGCGAGCCAGAAGGTTCGCATCGGGAACTACGTGCGTCTGTTTGACGAAGGACGCAAGCGCGTGCGCGCATGGGAAAAAGCGAACTCCAGGTAGCGGATCAGAATTCGAACGCAGCTGACAGGACGAGAGTCTTGTCATCGAGGTCGAGATCAAACAGATGCGCGGTGACCTGCACGCGCGCCAGCGTCGTCCCCACCAGTACGCCGCCCTGGAATTCGCGCGGCTGATCGTGCGTCTGCGTGCGCTGCATGGCGCCACCGATTCGCCACTGCATGGGCATGGTGATGGTTAGCTCCGACCACGAGTAGAAGAACGAATTGTCCGAGTCGTCGTTGTCGAACACGTGCTCGCCTTCCGTATAGAACTCGACCGACTTCCAACCCATCCATAGTTCCCCGCCCGGCGCGACACCGCTCGTCTTCCCCGCGATCAGTCCCAGCATGGGCGTGAACGCCATCTCAATGGTTCCTTTGCGACGAAACATGTATCCGCCCCAGAGCGACACGGTTTCCTTGCCCTCATAGTTGTAACGCGCCTCCAGGTGGAGCCGGTCCGCGTCGGCACGCACGCTGGGTTGCAGATAGTTGTCGTCGTTGGGAATGGCGTAGAAATAGACCGACGCGCTCCCGGATGCGGCCGCGCGTGCAGCGCCGGCGTGAGCCGCGACCAGGCACATACACAAGAGCAGACGTTTGATCATGGGAGATGCAAGGCGCGCGGCCACGGGGGCCGCGCGCCATGAGTCGTTAGCCGCGGGCCCGGAGGGCGTCGCGAAACTCGGTGAGAAGGACCTGGTCCGTGGTGGGCGCCGGCGGCGCCGCGGGCGCGGCGTCCTGTTTGCGCTTCATCGAGTTGACAGCCTTCACCACGAGGAAGATGGCAAACGCGACGATCAGGAAGTCGACCAATGTCTGGATGAAGTTGCCGTAGTTGAGCGTGACCGGCTCACCCCCCGCGAGCGGCTCACCCAGCGTCATCTTGAGATTGGTGAAGTTGACGCCGCCGATCACGAGCCCGAGCGGCGGCATGATGACGTCGTTGACGAGCGACGACACGATTTTCCCGAACGCGGCGCCAATCACAATACCGACTGCCATGTCGATGACATTGCCGCGCATTACAAATTCTTTGAACTCTTTCACCATGCTCATTGTTGACCTCCGTTATTGAGCTCTACTTGGGCGCGTCCCCAAGCATTCTGCCTGGTCACTTTACTATCGAAGGCAGAATCCGGGCAAAGGGATGTTTTTCCTGATTCCGGCCGGTCAGGCGAGCCCGACGGACTGGGCCACTTCCGCGATGGGAGCTAACGAGGGGCGCTGGCGAGGGCCTGTTTCTCGAACGCGTCGATGATTGCGTTCAGCGTCGCGCTGGGCCGCATGACCGCCGCGCACCTGGCGTCATCG
>CAZULB010000105.1:0-10674 GCA_964621155.1 uncultured bacterium
CCACGGGCTGCAAGCTCATGGACAAGGCGGACAAAGCCGACAAGGCGAGCATGACCTTCGACTTCCAGGTCGACGCCAAAGACGCACCCCGGTTCCTGCATCGGATCGAGCATCAGGCGGAAGTGGAATCGGCGTCCCCGATTCGCACCGCGGTCACCCTCGGCAAAGCCTTCGTGACCACGATCGGCGCCGTGGTGTCTTCGCTGGCGGGCCTGTTTTCGGACTTCACCGCCGGCCTGGTCTAGAGCGGAGAGCGAGCGCGACGGACTCCGTCGTCCAGGAACATACGGTAGCGCTCGGCCACTTCGGTTAGCGGAAGCCCGATCACTTCGGGCACGGCGTACGGATGGATGTCCCCGACCCGCTTCGCGAGCGCGGGAAACAGATCCCGGGACGTTTTGACCACCATCATCGCCTCCGCCTCCTCGACCACCTTCTCTTCCCAACGATAAACGCTCTCACAGCCGGGCAACACATTGACGCATGCGGCCAGGCGCTCCTCGACCAGAGTGCGGGCAATGCGTCGCGCGTCGGCGGCAGTCGGGGCGGTAATCAAGACGACAATATAGTTGTCCATGGCCTAGTGGATGCCGATGTGGCGGCTCAGGGCATGTACGGCGAAGTATAGCACCACGCCCCCCAGGGCCGAGAAGGAGTAGACGCGTTCGCTCTGCTGGTTGAATTCCGGGATCAGGTCGGTGGCGGCGACATACAACGCGATTCCGCACGAAAGCGCCAGCCCCGCTCCTTTGACACCCTCACCCATGAAGGCCATCAGCGCCGCGCCCGCCAGCGTCGCAATCGCGAGCAGCCCCGCTCCCTGCCGCGCGGACTTGAGACTGCGGCCCGACGCCACCATCAGCGACGCAATCGTGACGCCTTCCGGCACCTTGTGCAGGATGACGGCCAGCGCGATCAGCAGGCCCAGGTGCGGCGTCACCAGGAAGCCCGATGCGATCGCCACACCGTCGAAGAATGAATGCAGCACCAGCCCCACCAGCGCGCCCGCGCTCACCTTCGGATCCACGACGTGCTCATGGTGGGTTTCTTCCCCGAAGTGGAAATGCGACGTAAACGTGTGCTCGAAGAGATGCGCGAGCACGTAGCCGGCCAGCACGTAGAGGGGCGCGTTATCGAGCAGCTCGAGGCTTTCGGGAAGCAGACTCACCAGCGCGGCGGCAAGAATGTACCCCGCACCAAAGGCGATCAGGTGCGAGAGCCGCGAGCGGGACAGGCGGCCGGGAACGGCGACCCCACCGATAAAGGTGGCCAGGGCGGCGATTACCGCAAACAACGCGGTCCACAGGGCGGGAGTCATCTGCTTTGAGACATCCGTGACGAAAGGGACGCAACTACAAAAGAGGCGTGAGGATAGCGCAGCACCCGGCAGGGGTCAAAAGGAACCTCCCGCCGGGCAGAAGCCCTAGCGGTGGACGGAACGGGAGGGGTTGGTGGCTTCGCCCAGGAAGTCGGACAGGACGTTACAGCACACCACGGTAAGAAAGATCATCAGCCCCGGAAACAGGGCGATCCAGGGGCAGTCGCTCAGGTAGCTCTGGGCGTCCTGCAACATGCCGCCCCAGCTGGGTGTGGGCGGCTGGACGCCGAACCCCAGGAACGACAGGCCGCTCTCGATGATGATGGCCTGGGCCAAGCCCAGCGTTATGGCGACCAGCACCGGGGCGGTCGTGTGCGGGAGCAGGTGGCGCACCAGGATGCGCCGGTCGGCGAGCCCGATCGTGCGCGCCGCATCGACAAACTCGTGTTCCTTGGTGGTGATCACCACGGCGCGCACCAGCCGCGCCACTTCCATCCACTGCGTGCAGCCGATCATCAGGCACAACGCGGTGACCGAGATCTTGGGCGAGAGAATACTGGTCAAAAACAGAATCACGAAGAACACGGGCACGGCGAGCATCAGATCCACCGCGCGCATGAGCACCGTGTCGACCCACCCGCCGTAGTAACCGGCAACACCGCCGGCGCTGACGCCGATCAGGAGAGCCAGTGCCATGGCGAGAAATCCGACGGCGAGTGAAATGCGCCCGCCGTGCATGACGCGCACGAAAATGTCGCGTCCCAGGTCGTCGGTGCCGAAGGGATGATCGAGTGAGGGGGCCAGGTACTGGCTGGTGAGATCGATCTTGTCCTTGTTGTACGGACTCATGAGCGGCGCAAACACGGCGCCGAGCACGATCAGGCTCATCACCACGAAAGCGCCGTACGCGAGCGGGCTCTTGCGCAGGATGGCCCCAAACCCGACCCGATCGCCGCGCGTCGCGTGCGTGGGCACGGAGCGAAACGTGTCGCGCAGCGGATGCGACATCGGCACCTCGACCACGCGCGCCGTGCCGGATCGCTTAGCGGGCGAGTCTAATACGGGGGTCGAGTACGCCATAGATAGTATCCGCAATCAGGTTCAGGATGGCGATCAGGAACGAGGCGATGAAGATGATCCCCATCAGCCGCGTGTAGTCCTGTCGCAGGAGTCCGTCGTAGAACAAGCGCCCCATGCCCGGCCATGCGAAGATGGTCTCGGTGATGATCGAGCCGGTGAAGAGCGCGGGAAGATTGAGTGCAATCACGGTGAGCACGGGAATGGCCGCGTTGCGCACCGCGTGGCGAAACACCACGTGCGACCCGGAAACACCCTTGGCGCGCGCGACATTCACGTAGTTCATGGCCAGCACGTCGGAGAGGCTCGCGCGCATGTAACGGCTCCAGCTCGCGATGAAAAGCAGCGAGAGCACGAGCGCCGGCATGAGCAGGTGGCGCAGATGGTCGGCCACCGAAAACGGCATCCCCAGCGAGAACATGCCCGTCGAGGGCAGCAGCCGCCATTTGACGGTGAACGCCATCATCGACATCAGCCCGAGCCAGAACACCGGGATGGAGATGCCGACGAGCGTCACCAGCATGAGCGTGGAATCAAGACGCGTGTAACGCTTGAGCGCGGCCATGATGCCGCCGGAAATTCCAAACAGAAACGCGAGCAGAAACGCCGCACCCATGAGCTCGAGGCTGGCCGGCAGACGCTGCTTGATCATGTCGAGCACGGGCTCGCCCGTCACGTGCGAGCGGCCGAAATCGCCGTGCAGCACGACGCGCTTGAGCCAGAGTCCGAACTGCACGAGCATCGGTTTTTCGTAACCAAAATCGCTCCGCATTTGCGCCGCATCCGATGGTGTCACCATGGGATTGTCGGACAAGACGCTGCTGGGCCCGCCCGGAGTCGCCTGCATCAATGCAAAACAGATCAACGACACCAGAAGGACGAGCGGAAATACCGCCGCCACGCGTTTCAGGAAATAGCGAAGCATTCAGCTATCCTCAAGCATGGTCACAAAATGAGCCGGTTTGTGGGGCGACGAAACCGAGTACCCGTTTCGGGAAGTGCGAGTTCCGTACCAATCTGCGGCGAGTGTGCGCGCACAGTTGCGCGCTGTGGGAAGGAACTGCCGATCGTGCTTCAGCTAATGCGATGAGAGCATCTCCGAGCCGCCGGTCACATACCACTGCGCCGCGTTCCAGGTATCGGCCGACTGGGTCGCGTTGGGGCGGAAGTTGTGGAGACGCGTGGTGACCGGATCGATGGCGGTGTACCAGAACAGCGGCACCACCGGCGCCTCGTCGACGAGGATGTCCTGCACCCGGTGATAGATGGCCTCGCGTTTGGCCTGGTCGGCCTCGCGGCCGCCTCGCTCGAGCAGCTCTGTGAGCTCGGCGTTCACGTAGCGCGGGTGATTCTGCCCCGCCGGCGGGATACTGACCGACTCGTACAACGCTTCGCGCCGCGACTGCGACGGAGATGAGAGCCAGGCGTACATCGCCACGTCGAACTTGCCGCGCTTCAGGATCCCGCCGTCCTCGTAGGTCCCGTACAGCACAGTGGGGCTGAAATTGCCCAGCTCAAGATCGACGCCGATCTTCTGCCACTGGTCGCGCAGCACCAGCTCGGTACGCTCGCGATTGGGCTGTCCGGCGCTGGCGGCAATGGAGAGTTTGAGCGGCTGTCCGTTCTTGTCGCAATAGCCGTCGCCGTCGGTATCTTTCCAGCCCGCTTCCAGGAGCAGACGGCGCGCCTTCGCGACATCGAACGTCGCCTTCCCGGCTGCATCCGCCGAGAAGTAGCTCGACTCGTCGAACTCGTCGAGCGCCGCCACTTTGACCAATCCGTTGTAGATGCGATCGGCGATTTCCTGCTTGTCCGTCGCGTAGCTGAGCGCGCGCCGCACGCGCACATCCTTGAGGATGGGGTGCTCGGTGTTGAAGTCGAGATGCTCGTACATGAGCATCGGCGTCTTGTAGACGTGGATTCCAGCGACGCCCTCGAGCTGGCTGATGAAGTTGATGTTGGCGTTATCGAACATGTCGATTTCGCCCGTCTTGAGCTGCACCAACAGCGCGTTCTCGTTGGGCACGAACTTGAAAATGATCTGGTCCAGGTACGGACCCTCGCCATAGTAGTCGTGGTTCGCGACCAGCGTCAGGTGCGAGCCCGGCACCCAGCTGTCGAACTTGAACGGCCCCGAGCCCACGGGCGCGTGGTGGAACTTCGCCGAGTGAAAGAGATCGCCGCGCGAGTCCTTGAGCAGATGCTCGGGGAGCACGGACTCGTCGTAGAAGGTCTCGAAGACGAAGTCCGGATAGGGCTGCTTCAGATGAAAAACGATGGTGGTGTCGTCGGGTGTTGCCACCGTCTCGACATCGTCCCAACCTTCGCGCGATTCCACCTGAATCTTGGGATCCATGATGATCTCGTACGTGAACTTAGCGTCCCTGCTCGTAACCGGGACACCGTCGTGCCAGCGCGCGTTTGCGCGCAGGTGGTACGTGTAGGTGCGATGGTCGGCGGAAATGCCGCCGTTTTCCACCGTGGGGATGGCGCTGATCAGATCGGGAACGAGCTGGAAGCGATCGTCGTACTTCACAAACTTGCTGAACACCAGATTGCAGACCATGTTGTTGGTCGCCATCGAGTTCAGAATTTCGCTCAGCATCTCGGGTTCCTGCTGGACGCCGATGATGAGCCGGCCGCCCTTGACCGGCCCCGAGGAGCTGTCGTGCGCAACGCTGCCTCCCGCCTCGCGCGACGCCTGCTTTTGAGGCGACCCGCACGCGGTGAGGAAACAGGCAAGAACGATGAGGGATTTCCGGGACATTCGCGGAAGAACATGCAAATTCCAAGCCGCGCGCCCGAACCCGCCCCGGCGGGCGGGATCCATGAACAAAAAGGGGCCGGTCCATCGGACCAGCCCCGTTTCAGTTGCGCATGCGGATGCGGCTTCTAGCCTGCCAGCACGGCGTCGATTTTTCCCGTGAATGCCTGTTTGGACTGGGCACCCACAATGCGCGCCACCATCTGGCCGTTCTTGAAGATCATCACCGTGGGAATGCTCATCACGCCGTAGCGTGTGGCAGTTCCCTGGTTGTCGTCGGTATTGAGCTTCCCTACCTTGAGCTTGCCCGCGTACTCGGTAGAGATTTCCGCCACGATGGGCGCGATCATCTTGCACGGACCACACCAGGGGGCCCAGAAGTCCACCAGCACCGGCTCGTTCGACTTCAGCACTTCCTGGTCAAAATTCGCGTCCGTGAACTCCATCTCACTGGCCATCCAGATTCCTCCCTGCAATGGTTTGGCATGAACTGACGCCCCGGAGTTCCACGCTCCCGGACGGCGGTTCGGGACCGGCATTATGCCCCGGTCATCAGCGGCGTGTAAAGTACGTTTGGCCTGCCCCTGATGCAAGCCCGCTCCGGGGTGGGTCGTATCGCGCCCTTGCCGGGTTTGACGCTAACTGTGTATGTTGGTCCTGCCATGACAGCGCAACTTCGTCAGATGTCGCCGTTCTCGGGCCCGCCCTTCCTGCAAACGGCGGTGGGCCGCATCATCGCGGTCACGGTCGGGGTCTTCTTTCTGCAGCAGATCTTCCCGCCCGTGAACATGTACCTCACGCTCACCCCCCGGCTCGCCATCGAGCACTTCCAGGTCTGGCAGTTCGCCACCTACATGTTTCTGCACGGCGGATTCGGGCACCTGTTCTTCAACCTGCTCGTGCTGTGGTTTATCGGAACCATGGTGGAGTCGGCGTGGGGTGCCCGCAAGTTCATGCGCTACTACGTCGTTTGCGGCATTGGTGGCGGCCTCCTGCATGCGCTCCTGCAGTACAACTCCAGCGTGATCGGCGCGAGCGGCGCCATTTTCGGCCTGTACTTCGCGGCCGCCATGCTCTTTCCCGATCAGTACCTCTACCTCTACTTCCTGATTCCGGTGAAGGTGAAACACTTTGTCATTGGCCTCACCATTTTGCAGCTGGCGAGCGGAATCGCGGGACCGTCGGGTGTGGCGTACTTCGCGCACCTGGGCGGCATGCTGGCGGGCGCCTTCATGTTCTCGGGCGAGATCAAGCGGCGCATCCGGTTCAATGCCGGACCGCGCCGCAAGTGGCAGGCCTACACGCGCGAACGGCGCCGCCAGGACGAAGAGGCGAGCCGCAACAACATCGACTCGATTCTGGACAAGATTTCTGCGAAGGGCTACGAGACGCTCTCACCCACCGAGAAGCGTATCCTCGAGAACTACAGCAAGCAGCGCAACAACGAGTCCGAGTAGCGGACTAGTTGCCGTTCTTCATGGCCGCTTCGACGGCTGCCTTCTCTTCATCTCCCAGCGGGCGCGACGGCTCTCCGTTCTTGATATCCACCGCGTAGCCGCGCGTGAAGTTGGTGCCCACCAGGTTGGAAATGAGAATGCCGGTCTTGTTCTCGTCGAGGACGGCGAGCGAGTAGCTCTGCTGTCCGGCCACGCCGTCGAAGGCGTTGTAGCGCACAATACCCATGCGCTTGAAGTGCGTGCGCCCTTCAACGCGCGCCGCCTCGAAGGAGTCCTTCAGGATGGCGACGTCGCGCGAGTTGGTTTCGACCGCGCGCAGGAGCGCGGGCAGCGTGTCCACCGAACCGGCGTCCTGCCCGGCGGCCCAGGCAAAACGTTTCGAGATGGCACGAACACGAGAGAAAGCCAGCAAACCGACGATGAGACTGGCGAGAGCGAGTACGGTGATGATCACCGCGGCGACCATCATGCTTTGATCCACGTTGCCCAAATCGACCTCCGGGTTCGAATCGCCGCGAATCCTAATACGGCCCCCACAGGCTGTAAACACCTATGAGGGCCGGATCAGGGCGTCCGTATGCGGAGTTCTTAGTTTGGGCTACTGCCGGACCTCGACGGTATAGGTCAGCTCGGCATTTCCCTTGGATGCGACGGGCACGTCGAAGCGGATGCGCTGGGCGGTTTCCTTCTCGTACTTGTGCGAGGACTGAGTAATGGTCCAGTCGCCACCCACCGGTTCGACCACGGAAACCGTGATGTTCTCGGACTTGTGGTTGCGCAGCGTCACCTTGTACGACGAACGGTACACGTGTCCGCTCGAGACCACTTCGTAGCCGGTTTGTATCCGCTCCGCGACTACATCGAACGCGTCGCCCAGTTTAACGCGAATAGTTTCATCTTCGGGTGTATGATCGATCGCGTCTTCGCCGATGAACTGGAGCGCCCCCTTCGAGTCCTGTTTGTAGACCCGCACGGTGCCCTTCGGGAGCGGCATACCCATTTGGTTCTTCCTCGAGTTCTCCACCGAGATGTAAGCGCCCACCTTCGGTTTCTCAATGTCGCCCGACTTGTAAAACCAGTAGATGTTCTGCGCTGACACGACGAAGGTCTTCTTCGCCTTGACGTCTTCTGCGGAAAGCAGTTCGATCTGCTTGGTCTGGTTGTCCTTGAGGGTCGCCTTGCGTTCTAGCGTGTACAGGTGGTACTCGAAGAACGATTCTTCCTGGAATTGCGCTCGCTCAGCCGCCATGTCGGCCATCGCGATACCACCCTTGGCCATCGGCCTGTACTCGGGCTGGACGCGATTCACGTTCCCCGCCACGAGCTTCAATGATGCATCGGTGTACGTCGCACCGCTGTTGTTGTTGATGGTGACCCAGCCCGAAAGGTCGAGCTTGGAATCGTCCGCCGCGAGCACCGCGACGTAGTCGGCCTTCCAGCCGATACCGCCAGTGAGATAGCTCGCCTCGACACTCTGCTTGGTCTTGGATGCGTCCAGCATCCACACCAATGATGGTTTCGAGATGAGTCCCGACGGCAGCGCGGGCAGCACGACGTGGCCGGGAGGATTCACGGCGATCTTGCCGTTCTCGAGTTGGTACACGTAGCCGCCCTGGTTGCCGACCAGCGTCGCCTTCGTGGTCTCCGTGCCGCCGTCGGCGTGCGTCATGATGATCTCCACGGGCTGGCCGATGTACTTCTCCATCAACTTGTCGGGCGAGATCAGGTCGTACTCGAAGTTCTGCTCGAGCACGCGCAGCGCGTTGGGCGCATCCAATGAGCGGATGTGCACGCTGGTCGCGTCGATCTGTCCGGCGACGCCCTCGAACCAAAGGTTCTGCACACCGTTCTTGAGTCCGATCGAGCGCACGTCCTTCACCAGGCCGAGGTTGTCGTTGTAGATGGTGATACTCATCGAGGTCTGGTCGGCGGGAGTACTCCGACCGTCCACGGCGGGAGTGCCCGTTTTGGTATCGGCGGCCAAAGCCGGCATGGCCATGCCCAGGACGAGCGCGAGCAGCGAGATTCCATATCGTGATTTCATGATGGTTCCTTCCCCATTAGAGTCTGACCATGAGTCGCCGGAACGGTACGTTTGGTTTGAAGAATTTTCGAGAGGAAAAAAGAAACGGGACGCCGTGCGTCCCGTTCCTCGGTCTATCTATGGTGCCCAGGGCGGGACTCGAACCCGCACGAGATTTCTCCCGCTACCCCCTCAAGATAGTGTGTCTGCCAATTCCACCACCTGGGCGAAGGGTAATGCCGTTACTTCCTGGTCGTATCCTGCGCCTGCGGCTCGGGCATACCGAGCGGCTTGGTCGAATCCGACGCACCACCCAGCAGCTCGTCGATGCTCTTGCCCTTGGGAAGCTGGGTCTGGTTCTGGCGCGCGGCTTCGCGCACGATGCTGCGCGGACCGGTAGTCGTGCGGCGCGACGACAGGAACGCGAGGAGCAGCGAAAGCACCATGAACAGGACCGCGAGGTAGGTGGTCAGCCGCGACAGGAACGTCGCCGTCTCCTGCCCGCCGAACATGGTCTGCCCGCCGCCGCCACCAAAGGCGCCGGCCAGGCCGCTGCCCTTGCTGGATTGCAGGAGCACGACGAGGATGAGAAGCAGGCACACGAAGACGTGCAGCCCGATCAGCAAGTTAAACAACATGTTAAGGAGTCCTTGTCTTCCGGCGGGAACTACCCGCGAGGTTCAAAAAAAATTGCGCGGCTCCGGAGCCGCGGTCCGCGAAGACTACCAGAAAGCCCCGGGAGCGTCAACCAGCCCCCAAAAGGGCGAGCAACCCGGGCGTACGCCGCAACGTAAAGAGGAAGTCGCCCGTCTGCAAGCTGGGCCAACGATCTCAAATGAAGCAACGCCTCCCTAATGTCGCCCTGCTCGTCGCGACCCTGCTTGCCTGGTGGACGGCTGACCACGTGCTCGGTCCCTGGTTCTGGCGTGTCAGCGGTTACCATGACATTCAGAACCGCGCCTTGTCCGTGATCCTCGGCCACTGGGTCTTCGACCAACTCCCGCGCGTTCTGCTCTGCGTTGGAATCTGGCTCGCCGGATCACGTCTCGGGTTGATGCCGTCATTGCGCGCGTCGCTTGGGATGGGGCTCTCGCGCCGCCGAGTGATCGTTACGGGACTCGTCAGCACGGCGATTCTGATCGTTGCCACGTTTGCTGTCGGCAAAGCAGCGGGCGGGAAATTTGGTTTTTTCCCCTACGTTCCGAAGATGGCGGGCGATCTCGTCAGCAACATGTACGAGGAGATCGTGTACCGTGGCCTGATGTTCAGCGCTTTTTATGGCGTGGTCGCGGCGACGAGCTTCCCGCTTTCGGGTCCGACGAGCCGCGCCGGTGTCATCGTGGCTACGGTGGGCTCCTGTGCGGTGTTCGCGGCCGGCCACGATCAGTATCCGGTTGAGCTGCGTGTGGTGCTCGGGGTGCTGTCGATTGTATTCGTTTACGCGTGGGTGCGTGCACGCTCGTTGTGGGCTCCGTGGATTCCGCACACTCTCGTCGACTTCATCGTCGACTCCACTATGAAGCTTTGATCGCCGCCTCAGCGATTGCGATGTAGCTGGCGGGGTCGAGGCTGGCGCCGCCGATCAGAAACCCGTCCACGTTTTCCTGGCTGATCAGCCCCGCCGCGTTGTCGGGCTTCACACTGCCACCGTAGAGAATGCGGATTTCGTCGGCGACATCGCTGAATCGATGGGCCAGCCAGGCACGCACGGACGCGTGCATCGATTCCGCGTCCTGCGGTGACGCGGTGCGCCCGGTGCCGATGGCCCAGACGGGCTCGTATGCAATCACGACACCGGCAGCAACCTCCGCGGCCAAGCCATGAAACGCCGTCGCGAGCTGGTTCTCCACCACCGACTTCTCCTGCCCGGCGTCGCGCTCGGAGAGCAGCTCACCCACGCACAGAATGGGGGCAAGCCCGTCGCGCAGCGCGGCGGCGAGCTTGCGCGTGACGATCTCGTTGCTCTCCCCCAGCACGTGGCGCCGCTCGGAATGGCCGACGATCACCATGCTGGCGCCGGCGTCTTTGAGCATTG
>CAZULB010000106.1:0-10504 GCA_964621155.1 uncultured bacterium
CGCGCATGTATCCGCAGGCCGTGAACCTGCTGGAAGACTATCTCGCGCGCAACGCGCAGGCGCCGGACGCGCTGCGCGCCGCGCTCGCTCTCCACTATGAAGCCATGGGCGACACGGAGAAAGCCGACGCCGCGCTCGCTTCCTGCAGCGCGGGCGCGCGCGACGCGCAGTGCCCGCGCGTGCTGGCCAGCCTGCGCAAGAACGACGCGGACGCGCTGATGGCCGAGGCCAAGAAAGCGCTGGACGCCGACAGCCACAGCGCCGCCAACCACAACAACTTCGGCATCGCGCTCCTGATCGCAGGCCGTCCGTTCGACGCGCGCGACGAGTTCAAGAAAGCGCTCGAGATCGACGACAAACTCGCCGGGGCGCTCTACAACATGGCGATCGTGCAGACATTCTATTTCTTCGACGACGCCAGCGGTCGCGACTGGTACGCGCGCTATCTGAAACTCGACAACGAGGACCCCGACAATTTGAAAGCGCACTTCGACGCGGTGGTCACGTCGACCGAGCCCGCGCCGCACGAGGGCAAACCATGAAGCGGCGCGTGATCATGACCGGCATCCTCGCACTCATGCTGCTATCGGCTTCGGCCCAGGGCGCGCAGAAGTCCACCACGGCCGTGAGGGAACAACCGGTGGCTGCGAGCAAGAAAGCAACGCCCGCGAAACCGGCGGCAACGCGCACGCTCGACGCCATCCGTATTGAAGGCGAGATCGACGTTCCGCAGGTGCTGTTCATCACCGCGCGCGACTATCGTCGCTTCCGCGACCGCACGCCGGCCGCGTATCAGATCACGTCCGCGGACGTCGCGAAGACGATTCCGCACCCCAACCGCGTGCGCATGGTCGCGCCGGTCGAATAGAGAAAGGCAAGGAGGAAGAGCATGAGCCCGCTGGCAAGCATCGCACACTTTTTCAAGACCGGAGGACCGTTCATGTACGCGGTATTCATCGCCGCGCTGACGATCCTCGCGCTGGTGGCGGAGCGATTCTGGGTAATCGCCCGCGCCGGCAACATCAACACCGAAAAGCTCACCAGGGACGTACTGGCAAGGGTCGCCAAGGGCGACATCTCCGGCGCGTCAGAGCTGTGCCGCAAGGTGCGCGGTCCGGTGGCGGCGGTTTCAGCCGCGATCCTCTCGCGCAACACTTCGGACGAAGACAGCCTGCGCAACGCCGCCGACGGCGCGGCCAGCGTCGTACTGCCCCCGCTCTCGCGCCGGCTCAACTATCTCACCATGCTGGCCAACACGTGCACGCTGCTCGGCCTGCTTGGCACCATCTTTGGACTGATCACCGCGTTCTCCGCGGTGGGCGCGTCCGACCCCGCGCAACGGGGCGCATTTCTCGCGGCCGGTATTTCGGAAGCCATGAACACGACGGCGTTCGGTCTCCTGGTCGCGATCCCGACCCTTCTCATCCACGGCTTCCTGGCCGGCAAGGTCGAAACGGTTTTTGACGCGGTCGACGCCAGCAGCTCGCGCCTGATCGAGGCTCTGCACAAGCGTGGCACGCGCCAGGACGTTGCGGCCTAGCCGCGAACGCGGAGATCACACATGCGCAGAACGGGACGACGTAGAAAGCATATGGGTGAGGCGGAGCTGGACCTGCTGCCGATGATGAACGTGTTCATCGTGCTGATCCCCATGTTGCTCACCTCCGCCGTGTTCCTCAAGGTCACGGTGATCGACACCAATGTGCCCAGTGCAACCGGGACCGCTGCGGCCGATGCCGGTGAAAGTCTCTCGCTGGCCATCACCATCAAGGACGACTACTTCGTGGTGGAGGGCAAGGGGCTGGCAGCGCGTGTGATTGCGCGCGCCGACGCCGATGCCAGCGCCAAACTGGCGGCAGCGCTGGCCGACGTGGAGCTGGCGCATCCCGACAACCAGGATGTGATCATCATTTCGCAGCCCAAGACGCGCTATCAGGACATCATCGCCGTGATGGATGTCGCGCGCGCATCGGGGCTGCCTTCGGCTTCGCTCCTGGGCGCGAGCATGGGAGACTGACATGAAGCGCAACAGTGTCCGCAGTCGTCTTCGCCCCTCGAACTCGCTCATTCTGACGTCACTCATGGACATCCTCACGGTGCTCGTGCTCTTCCTCCTCAAGAGCTTCGTGATGGAAGGTGAAGCGGTTACACCCGTACCGGGGGTGGCGCTCCCCGAGTCGTCCAGCAAGACAGCGCCACGCGCGTCGATCGTGATCGCCATTTTCAATGATAGCGTCATGCTCAACGGCGAAGTCGTGGCCACGGTTTCCAAATCCACGACGGGAGACGATTTGATGATCACTCCGCTCGCCAAGAAGCTGGACGAATCGCGCGAGCAGGCGCAGGAGATCGCGCGTCTGCGCGGTGGGCCTGCCGACAGCGCTTTCGACGGCAAGGTGTCGATCCAGGGAGATCGTGACATCAACTTTTCCATTCTGCAGCGGGTGATGTACACGTGCAGCGCCAGTGGTTACGACCACATCTCACTCGCGGTGATCGGAAACTCCTAGCATGAGCTCCAGCGCGATGCAGCAATACCAGCAACCCCTGTGGGGGCGTATGGAGCCGGCGCTCCGCAATTGTTTCGTCGGCGCCGGCATCATCGGCTTCGTGCTGATGATCATCGTGCTCGTGGTTCCGATTCCGGTGTTGAAGCCGGTGTCGGTGACCGAAGTTCCCGAGCGCATCGCGCGACTGATTCTGGAAAAACCCGAGACGCGGGTCGCAAAGGGTAAGCCGGGTGGCGGCGGCGGCGGTGGCGGCGTCACCGAATCGTCGCGTCCGGGCTTGCAACAACCCGTCCCCGATGCTCCGCCGCAGGTGGCAACGCCGAAGTCGGCGCCGGCCATGCCGCGCACGCCGGGCGCACCGCCCGCGCGCAGGGTCGAAGCAACCCCGGTGGCGTCGAATCGCGGCGTCGAGGGGCGCGCGCGCGCGACTCAGGAAGTGACGCAGAACCTCAAGAACGTGACGGGCTCACTCGACAAGGTGCTGAGCAACATTTCGACCCAGATTCCGGCGAGCAAGAAAACCGGCGGCACGACGCCCGCTGCGGGCATTGATATCGCCGGGTTACCGGCCACGAACGGCGACATGCCGTCGCGCGCGCGCCGCGGCGTAAGGGCGGGCCGATCGAGTGCGCAGCTCAGCGCGGTCAGTGGTGTGTCAGGGCTTGCATCCGCCGATCTTTCCGGTTCGGCCATCAGCGGCGAAGGCGTCACAGTCGGCATGATCAGTGACATCGCCGGCGGGGGTGACGCGAGCGGAGCAGGCCTGGGTGGAACCGGCGGCGGCGCCGGCGGCGGTGCCGGCGGCGGCCAGGGCGGCGGCTATGGAACCGGCTATGGCAGCGGCACCGGCACGGGTTCGGGCGGTGGCGTGGGCAACGGTTCCGATGGCGGAGTCGGTGACGGTGTGGGAAGCGGACGCGGCGGCGCGGGGGCGGCGCAGTCTCCCGGCAGCAACGGCTATCGCAGCAATGAATCACTGCTCGCCGTGGTGCGTCGCTACGCGCCCGGCATCCAGTTCTGCTACGACAACGAGCTGCGCAAGCAGCCGGGCCTGCGCGGAAAGCTAGTCGTGGCGATGGTCGTACTCGCCAACGGCACCGTGAGCGAGGCCACCATAGTCGAAGACACGCTCAATTCTCCGGCGATCCGCGCGTGCGCGCTGGCGCAGATTCGTGGATGGCAGTTCCCCGCGATCGCTTCCGGGGTGACCAGCTTCAAGACCCCGTTCGTGTTCACACCCCCCAGCCAGTAGGAACGCGCGCGACAGCGCGCGCCCCCTGTGCGATACTTCGCGCATGAGAAGCAAACTCGTCCTGGCCACGACGGCCGCGTTTTTGATCGCTGCCGGCCTGCAGTGCTCGAAAGAAAAGCCGCGCACATCGAACTGCACTGATTGTCCTCCCATCCTCTTGTACGCGTGTGACGGGCTGGAGTGGAGCGTGATGCAACCACTCATCGAACAGGGTCGCATGCCGGTGATGGCGTCGCTCATGCAGCGCGGGAGCTATGGATACCTGGAGACCATCGAGCCCACATTTTCTCCCGTCATCTGGACTACCATGGCGACCGGCAAGATGCCGAAGGAGCACGGTATCGAAGGATTCATCTACCGCGTCGGCCCCGGTCAGGATGGCCAGCGCTTCTATACCAGCGGCCATCGCAAGACCAAGGCATTCTGGAACATTCTCTCCGACTACAATCGCACCGTTGATGTGCTGGGCTGGTGGATGACGTACCCCGCGGAGGCCATCAACGGCGTCATGGTCGCACAGACCAACACCACCGCCGTTTTGCACGATTCGGAAAACGCCCTGCTCAAAGGCACCGTGCTGCGCGGCGTGGAAGACCAGGTGTATCCGCCCGAGAAGCAGGACGAAGTGATGGACATCCTCGACGGCATCGACCGTTCTATCGATTCCGTGCTCACCAACATGTTCGGATCCGTCCCCCACGCCACCACGGAGCTGACGCGAGTCATGTGGGAGCAGTCGCAGTGGGCGTTTCGCGCGGACGCGGTGTATCTGGCGGAAGCAAAACGGCTGCTCGCCTCGGGACAGCCCTTCAACCTGCTCGCGGTATATGTCGGCGGCACCGACGTAGCCGCGCATCGTTTCTGGCGATACACCTATCCGCAGCAGTTCGAACATCCGCCCACCGCCAACGAGATCGCATCATTCGGAAAAATTATCCCCGACTACTACGCCTATGTTGACAGGGCGCTGGGTGACCTCATCGCGGCGGCACCGAAGAATGCCATCGTGATCGTGGTGTCGGACCATGGCGCGCACGCCGTCAATGTCGACCGCGAATTCACCATGACCGACGATCCCGAGTTGCGCCTTTCCGGCAACCACATGGATGCGCCTCCGGGCGTGTTCATCGCGGCGGGACCCAATATCGCGAACACATCCGGCGCGACGCTGGCAGCTCCCGATCGCAGCCGTCCGGTGGGCCACGCGTTCGACATTCTTCCGACTCTTCTCGCCCTGGAAGGCATTCCGCTCGGGGATGACTTTGTCGGCAAGCCGATGACGAACATCATCGACCCCGAATTTCTGAAGAAGGTCCCGATCCGAACCGTGAAGACGCACGACGACAAGACCTGGGACGCGGCGCGTGCGGCGCGCATGAAGGAAGCAACCGACCGCGCCGAGCGACTCGAGCAGCTGCGCAGCCTCGGTTACATCAAGTAGCGGGTTATTTGAGAAGCACGAGCCTGGCTGAACGGGTTGCGGACGGAGCCGCGACACGCACGAAGTAGGTTCCGCTGGAAACGGCGCCTCCCCGATCGTCACGGCCGTCCCACGCCACCGCCGTCACGCCCTCCATCCAGCCCCTCCACAACTCGCGCACGCGCCGCCCGGCAACATCATAGATGGCAACGCGCACCTCTTCGCGGCGCGGGCACTCCACTGCAATGGTGGTGGCGGGATTGAACGGATTCGGCCACGCGCGCACCGAAAGCGTGGCTGGCACGGCCGGCGCGCCGACCGCCGTCACGCCGTCGGGCACCACGTAACCACTCTGCACCGCGAAGCCGACATTCTGATCGCGGTAGACCACGCGCGTAATGCCGGTATTCAGGATGTGAAAGTTGGCGTTGAAGCGGCTGAGCTGAACGGTCCCGGCCGAACACTCACAGCTTGTCGGCGCATCACTGAAACTCGCGTATGTCGTGCCGTTGATGGTGAGCGTGCGTCCTTGCGCGACCAGGTAACTTTCCACGGCCGTGGTGGTCTTGCGCACCACCGCGACAGCGCCGTCGGTGGACACGCCGCCAAACGTAACCGACGCGCCCGAGTCGTTGCGCAGCAGAACATCGCTGCGTCCGCCGCCCCAGTCGATGGTGGCCGCGCATCCCCACGCCGTAATCTGGCGCGTCACCGCCGGAGCCGGCGTTCCATTGGCTCGCGGCATCATCAGGAAAGTAAAACGGGGATTCACGGCGCTCTTCGTGAGCTTGATCAGCGTCGAGGCCGGATCCTGGTTCGCCGCGTTGTAGGCGGCAGTCGCCGCCGTCACGGTCGCGAAATCCGGGCTCAACAGGTGCATGGCCATGGTCGCGCTCGGCCCGCTGATCGAAATCGGATTCGCGGTCAGGTTCACACTGTTGGTGGTGGGAGTGTGCATGCGCCACTCGTAGCTGTGGGTGGCGCCGTCCTTGTCGATGTCGTCGATCACAAGCGCATAAAACGGCGTTATGGAACCATGCACGGCCACCACGGTGCGGCGCGCAAAGAGCACCGGGTTCGCCCCGGAATATCCCCACGCCCAGCTGGTGCCACTGACGGGATAGTTGGGTGCGTTGAATTCGCTGTAGGTGCCGTAGGCGGCCGTCGCGTCACCGGTGACGGCATCGGCGAATCCCCCCAGCACATAGTCGGTGATGGCACCGTCGGTTCCAATCGCCGAGCCGGCATTGTGCTGCCCCTTCCCGTCTATGAAGATCATGTTGTGGGATTCGCTTTCTTTCGCGGTGCCGCCAGCACCGTGATCGATCGCGAACGCGGTCCCGTATCCGCGCAGCGCAAACTGGTTCTGGTCTTCCTGCGCGTGCCCGCCCTGGAATTTTCCGGAATAGAAACTGAACACCACGTCGTTCGATATCGCGCCCGAGGGCCAGCCGCTCCGGTAATAGTAGAGCCCGCGCTGGCTCCACACGCGACTGGGCGGGAGCAGCGTCGCGGGCTCGACCGGAGCGATGGGCCGGTTCCACAGGATGGTTCCCGACCAATCCGTCTGCGCTCCGAAGTTGGCGCCGAGCCCGCCCGCGGTGTGCTGCCACAGCCAGGACGACAACCCGCTGTTGAAGGTGCTCATGGCCCAGTTGAAAAATGTAGGGTACTGCGCGAGCGGCACAGTCAGCGTCGGCGAATCATTGATATTGAACGACCGGCCGCCGCCCTCCGGTGAAAGCTCGTAGGCAAACCAGCCCTCGATCGCGCGAAACTGCGCAGTGTCCGTGTAGGATTTTCCATCGAAACGATGGCGCGCGTCGAAGTAGTACACGAGTTGCCGGAGTGTCCACGCGGCATAGAACGCCCCCTCGTTGTAAGCACCGTTGGGGTCGAATTCATAACGCAGAAGATTGTCCGCAATGCGATCCGCCGTCACCAGTCCGTCCGACAGGAGATAGGCGTCCGTCTCACCCTGCAGCACGATCGATGCAAGCCCGAGCGCGGCACCGAACATCGCGCTGTGATTGCCGAGATATGGCTGGCGGTCGAATACCTGGTAGCCGGGCGTCCATACCAGCTTCTGGATATAGCGAACGATTTCATCCCGGATTCGGCCGCGCTCGGTCTCGGTAGCGTTCTTGAAGCACATGTCGTAACCGAGACAGAGCGCGCGCAGCCTCATCCCGGTCGATGCCTCATCGGTGTCCGGCTCCCAGTTGTCGGCGATGTAGTTGGTGAGGTTCATGCCGAGCGCGCGGGCCGCGTCGTCATTCTCGAGCTGCGCGACCAATCCGATGACGGCCATGGCCTGCTCGCCGTACCACGGGCCCAGGATATCGAGGTTTGACATGTGCGGGTACGTGTTCTGGACCACCTGGCGGACGTTGATGTAGAGCGGGTCGTCGTCACCACCGTCGGAGAGCTTGGACTGCAGCACCGGAAGCTCGGCGGCCGACACGAGCAGGCGCGGATGGTGAAAATTGTAGGTCCAGTCGTTGATGGTCTGGGCGTGCGAAGAGGGCGCTGCGAGCGCAGCCAGAAGCCCCACGAGCAGATATGCGCGCAGCCCTTGCATGCCAACGGGAAAAGGAAGGAGATAATGTTAACCCATTCGTGACCTCACTTTCCACCCCCCACCTGGCCGCCTCCTCGCGTTTCCCGACCGCCGAGCGCCCGTTCCCGCGCGAGCACGCCGCCCTAGCGTCGGCGCGACCTGGCCAGATCGGCTGCAAGCCGCGCCGTGTCGCGCGCGCGCAGTTTTTCACACAGCGATTCGAAGTCCTCCGCGGGCGTCCTCCACTCGAGATCCGTCACGGTATCGAAAACAACGGCGTCCGTGCGCAGGGTGGCGAGCTCACGGAACAGGAGCGCGTCGCTCCAGTTTTCGCGCAGCGCAACCGACAGGTTGGCCGCGTTGCGCGGTGCAACCTCCCACCGCGCGGGGTCCTCGGGAATCTTTTCCAGATGCAGATACCGCGCCAGCACGGCGGCCGCGCTCTTCGGGCCCCAACCGCTGAGGCCGGGGAAGCCGTCGGCCGAGTCACCCACCAGCGCGAGATAGTCTGGAATCGACTCCGGGCTCACGCCGAATTTTTCGCGCACGCCGTCCTCGTCGCGCACCGTGCCGCTGCGGCGGTCGAGCTGGACCACGCGCTTGCCGCGCACGCACTGCGCAAGATCCTTGTCGGGGGTGCAGATGATCACCCGCGTGACATTCCTGTCGCGCGACGCGTGCGCCGCGGCGGCGGCCAGCGCATCATCCGCTTCCTGATCGACCATCGCCCACACCACCACGCCCATTGCGCGCAGTGCTGCTTCCATTGGATGGAACTGGCCCCAGAGCGCGGGCTCGATACCTTCGCCGGTCTTGTAACCCGGGTACATGGTGTTGCGGAACGACTCGATGACGTGGTCGGTGGCGACGCCGATGTGGGTGGCACCCGCCCTGAGCATTCCCAGCACGGAGTTCATCACGCCCAGCATGGCTGCCACCTCGCGGCCGCCTTCGTCCTGGCGGCCGGGGAGCGCGTAATAGTGACGATAGAGTTCGTAGGTGCCGTCGACGAGGTGGACTTCCATGGTCGACACAAGATAGCGCCTCCGGAAGGCGACGGCGAGGGTTGGAAAAGCCCTTTCTGGGCCGTCTTACACGGGGCTCGCACTTTTGCCCCGGGTCGTGTACAATGCCGCCAACAAGGAGATAGCCTCTCCTAATTTTTAGTGCCGCAAGATAGTCATCCCTAACTTTTAGTCAATGGAACGAACCCTCGATCCCATTGCGGGCCGCGACGGCCATGCCGCCGCGCGCACCGTACTTCTGGTCGGAAACCCGAACGTCGGCAAGAGCGTGCTGTTCAGCCGCATCACCGGCAAGTTCGTGGTGATCTCGAACTATCCCGGCACGACCGTCGACATCACCCGGGGCACGGCGGTCATCGACGCGCAGAATGTCACCGTGCTCGACACCCCGGGTGTGAACGAGCTCGCGCCCCGCACCGAGGACGCACGCGTTACCTGCGATGTGATGCGCGACCATCCCGACGCCGTAGTCGTGCAGGTGGCCGACGCACGTAATCTCCGCCGCGCTCTCCTGCTCACCGTGCAGCTCGCCTCTCTGCGCCGGCCGATGATCCTCGTCCTCAATATGATGGACGAGCTGGAAAACTGCGGCGCCGAAATCGACGTCGAAAAACTCTCCCAGATTCTCGGAATACCCGTGGTCACTACCGTCGCCACGCAGGGACGCGGTGTGGATATGATTGCCCGGTCGCTCTCTTCCGCTGCCATTCCGCGCTGCCGGGTTCCGGCCACCACGCGCGAGATCGACTACGAGCTCACAATGGAGTATCTGACGCTGGCCAGCGAGATCCTGGCCCAGACCTATCACGCGGCGCCGCCGCGCAAGCCCACGTTCGGCCAGCGCCTGGGCTGGTGGGCCACACAGCCGCTGGGCGGCCTGCTGCTTCTGTGCGGCGCGCTGTACCTGACATTCTGGTTCGTGGGCTTGTTCGGCGCGGGGACGTGTGTCGACTTTCTCGAAACCGTTGTATTCGGCCGCTACCTGAGCCCCTGGGCGATCCACCTCTTCGACTTCATGCTTCCGTTCCCGCACGTGCACGAAATGGCGGCGTCACCCTACGCGCTCTCGATTCCGCTCGACCCTGCGCATTCGGTGACGCTTCTGGAGAGCACCAGGCAGACCCTGTCCACGGGCTACACCACGACGGCGCCCCTGTATGGACCGCTGCCGCAGGTGCTGCGCTTCACGCACGATTTCTTTGTCGGTGAGTACGGACTGATCACGGTTGCGTTGAGTTACGGATTCGCCATCGTGTTTCCCATCGTGACCACATTTTTCCTGCTCTTCGGGGTACTGGAGGATTCGGGTTACCTGCCGCGCCTGGCGGCGATGGTGAACCGCATCTTTCGCGGAATGGGACTGAACGGCAAAGCCGTCCTTCCCATGGTGCTGGGGCTCGGCTGCGACACCATGGCGGCCATGACCACGCGCATCCTCGACACGCGCAAGGAACGTGTCGTCACCACGCTGCTGCTGGCGCTCGCGGTTCCCTGCTCCGCCCAGCTCGGGGTGCTGCTCGCCATGACCGCCCGTATCTCGATCGGCGCCGCGATATTTTTCTCCTGCATGCTGGTGGGGATCGCGTTCCTGGTGGGATGGCTGGCCGCGCGCATCCACGGCGGAGAAACCAGCGACTTCATTCTCGAGCTTCCGCCCATGCGCGTGCCGCAAATGAGCAACCTCGTCATGAAGACGTTCACGCGCCTGGAATGGTATCTCAAGGAGGTCATCCCGCT
>CAZULB010000107.1:0-10452 GCA_964621155.1 uncultured bacterium
GCGCAAGTACCGCCTCGCGTGCAACTGGAAAGTCTACGTCGACAACTATCTCGACGGCGGCTACCACGTCGACTATCTGCACAAGGGACTCGCTGCGCAGCTCGACATGGATTCGTACCGGACCGAGGTGTTCGAGCGTTACTCGATCCAGTCCGGCGCGGGGGCAGGTGGCGACGGCGCAAGCGGAGCAGACTTCGCCGAGCGCATCGGCGACAAAGTGCTCTACGCCTGGCTCTACCCCAACCTGATGATCAACCGTTACGGACCAATGATGGACACCAACTGGGTGATCCCGCATGGCCACGATGAGACGGAAGTGATTTTCGACTACTACTTCACGCCGGAAACGGCGCGGGACACCGAATTCGTCGAAAAAAGCCTCGCCGCGAGCGACGTCGTCCAGCAGGAAGACGTCGACATCTGCGAGTCGGTGCAAAAGGGGTTGGGCTCGTCGTCGTACGACCGCGGCCGGTACTCCGCCAAACGCGAGCAGGGCGAGCTCCACTTTCACCGCCTGCTGGCCCAGGACTTCCGGGCGGCGTTCTGAGCTTTCCGGCGGCGATTGAAACCGCCCGCTCGTCTCCTTATTATAGGAGCGGCCACGCGGTACCCCCTCGGCGGCTGTAAACCCATATGATTCGCATTTCCATGAAGACTGACTACGGGCTGATCGCCCTGAAGCACATCGCTTCCCTTCCCGAAGGCAATCTAGCCAACGCGAAGGAGATCGCGGCGCGTTTCAACCTGCCGCCCAACCTGCTGGCCAAGATTCTGCAGAATCTGGCGCAGAGCGGAATCATCGAGGCGCAGAAAGGCTCGGGCGGCGGTTACCGCATGACGCGCAATCCTTCGCACGTCACCCTGGCGCAGGTGTTCGAATCCATCGAGGGGCCCGTGCACATGGTGATGTGCACCAGCAACGACGGATGCTGCTCGATTGAAGATCGCTGCACCGTGAAGAATGGGCTCACCAGCCTGGAACAGAAATTCTACGAGTTCTTCGAGACCGTTACGCTTTCGGATGTCTAGCGGACTGATATGCTGGTGACCACACTCCCCGACGCATTCACCGATCCCGCCACCGAGTACGAGGCGCTCACCCACGCTGCGGGCATCATCGATCATGCCGTGGCCGGTGTGCTGCGATTGCGCGGCAAGGACCGTGTGCGCTTCCTGAATGCCATGGTCACCAACGACGTGACCAAAGTCGGGCCGGGCCGTTCGTGCCCGGCACTCATCACGACCACCAAGGGCAAGGTCATCGCCGAACTGCTGGTACTGTCACGCGCGGACGAGCTTGTGGTGCTGGTGCTGCAAGGGCCGGTGGCGCGGGGGGTGTCGACGCTCGAGTCACACATCATCGCGGACGACGTCGAGCTGGAACATGCGAGCGAACAGTTTGCGGTGATCGCGGTGGAAGGTCCCAAGTGCCGCGAGCTGGTGTGGCGCCTCTTCCCGCGCGAACCGCTCCCCATGGAGGCGTTCGCTTTCACCGAGAACGATTACCAGGGGCTGCTCGCTACCGTCATCCGCCACTCGCTGGTCGGCGACAAGGGCATGCTCATGCTGATTCCGCGCGCGCACCACGAGCGCATCAAGTCTTACCTCGTGCAGGGCGCGGTGGGCCTCGACGGCGCCGAGATCGGACGCGCGGCGTGGAATATGCGCCGCATCGAAAGAGGCCGACCGTGGTTCGGCGTCGATGTCACCGAGGAGAATTTTCCCGCCGAATGCGGACTCGAGACCCATGTGAGTTACGAAAAAGGCTGTTACCTCGGGCAGGAAACCATCGCGCGCATGCACTATCGTGGGCATCCCAACTGGAAGCTGGTCGCGCTCGAAGGAAGCGGCGACTTACCCGCTGTGGGCGCGACGCTCGATGCCGCGGCGGCGGCCGGTTCGGACAGCGCCGCTCCGGCCGGGCGCATAACATCCGCCGTGTACTCGCCGATGCTCAAGCACCCGTTATGTCTCGGGTATGTGCGCGCCACGCTGGCCGCGCCCGGAACCACCTTTTCGGTGCGCGAAGGATCCGCTTCGCTCACCGTGATCGAATTACCTCTCAAGGGAGACCCCCAGCATGCGAAATGAAATTCTCGCCGCGCTTCCGGAGCTCAACCTGATCCAGGACGCCGCGCTTCGCGACAAGGTGATCGCAGTGTGGACCGAAAGTCTCCAGACCGGTGGATTTTCCGTCGACGAGATGAAGCAGGTGCCCTTCGCCCTCCTGGGAGATCAGCCGAGCATTACGCTGCTCGAGCGCGTGCGCGCGGTGTGCCGTACGTGTGTCGCCATTGCGGACTCGCTCCTGGCATCGTACGGCAAGCGGCTCACGATCAACCGCGACGTGCTCGTGGCCGGAGCGCTGCTGGCGGACGTGGGCAAGTTCCTCGAATATGAGCGCCGCAAGGACGGCACGCTGCGCAAGGCTCCGCGCGGCGAACTACTCCGACATCCCTTCACCGGGGTGGGGCTCGCCTTCCGCCACGGCCTCCCGCTCGAGGTGATGCACGTCATCGCCGTGCATTCCAAAGAGGGTGACCACGTGCGCCGCAGCACCGAAGCCGTCATCTATCACCACGCTGACTTCACCAATTTCGAGCTGGTTCGATGAGAGAGCGGCGGGCGCCGCGGTTGGATGGCCGCGGCGCTTGACACCGCGGACGCTCAGGGCCAGATCACCGGCGGCCAGAAGTTGTCGAAGCCGCACGGATGGTTGTCGCAGTATCCGGTGGCCACGTTGTACAGGAGAGATGCGGCAGCCGCCATCGCCCCTCGGCATGCCGGGTCGCCTCCGCAAATGAGGCGACCCACCATTCCCCCGAAATAGTCGCTGATGGTTGAACCGATGCTGCACTTCTTGCACGGCGGGTCTTCGCTGTCGCTCAGCGTCTGCACCGGTGTGCGCCGCTCGTGTGACATCCAGAATTCCCGCGACGACGCTCCAATTCGGAACACATCGCGCAATGCCGCGTCGGTGATCGACTCCGCGCGCGCAGCGGCATTGCCGTCGAAACGAAACTCCAGCATGGTGGCTGCCGTCTTTCGGTCGACCAGCTTCCACTTCTCGAGCTGCCCGACCAGGCGGCCCAAATCTGCTTCCGGCGTCTCGCTCGCGCGCAACATGCCCGGCTCGATTCCGGTGGCCTGCTTGAGCGCGCCGAAAACTTTCACCAGCTGAACGACGTGCTGCGACATGGCTTCGCGATCGAACGGAATATCGTGCGCGGCATACACCTCTTCCATGCTGTTGAGCGTGGTATCCAGCCACTGCTCCCAGTCCATGGATGAAATGGACTCGAGCGGCGCGCGCGACTCAAACGCGTGCATCATCTCGTTGTGAAGTTCGCCGGCGTGAATTTCGCCGCTGCGTACCGGCGGTACCACCAACGAAGTATCGCTCTTCTGCGCGCGATCGGCGCACCCCCACACCACGACACCCACTGCAACCGCCAATGAAATGAAAATGATTTTTCGCATTTCGTCCTCCCTTCCTCACAGATCCCGTGCGAAAAACACCGCTCCGGCATTGGCAACCCGCATGCCGCGGGTCGTAACCATGCAAGGCGGTTGTGGCACAACGCGTTTCGCCCTCGCCCCCGCCGGCACACGGCTAACGGCGAACGCGGCGTCGTCGTATCGACAACACCGTCATTCGTATTGCGGCGCAATGATTTCGCCGGGTACGCACGATACCGCCCTGTGACGAAATCCCGACATCGGGCCTGCCGATCTGCTAGTATCTATGACTTCGCAGTGAACCGTTTCGTGACTGAAGAGGGCAAGTCATGAAGGCAATGAAAGCGGCTGTACTGGCACTGGGCTTGTTGGCAATGGGGTGTGGCGGCGGAGATGACGGGGGAGGACCGACCAACCCGGGAGGGGGCGGCGGAGGAGGCGGAGGAGGAGGAGGCAACTCCTTTTCGGCGACAATCGACGGTACGCCGTGGGTCAGCGACAAGAACCTGATCCAGGTCACCGGTAGCGCCACTCCCACGCGGCAGGGCCTGTTGATCATCAGCGGCTACTCGGTGGCCCAGCAGCGCAACGTCACACTGGACCTCTCTTTTATCATCGGCCCCGCCACGCAGCCGCTGGGCGTCAATACCAACTCGAATCCCGGCGGAGCCGCCGGTGTCACCGTGGTTTCGAACCTGTGGCTGACCCCGCTCAGTGGCAAGGCCGGCTTCATTACCATTACCGCGCGCACGGACAAACGCATCGCGGGAACGTTCAACTTCACAGCTGAAGCGACGCCCTCCGGCACGGTGCCCGCCACGCGCACGGTGACCAACGGCAAGTTCGACATCACCGTCGATGCCGGACTGCCCCCGCTTCCGACCGGCGTCGGCAGCACTACAACGGCGAACCTCGGCGGCACACCGTGGAATGGCGCCACCATTGTGGGGATTCGCACCGGTGCGAGCGTGTTCGGCGTCACCTCGTCGACCACCGAATACCAGATGAGTTTCACAACCGGAGTGCCGATCAGCACCACCGGCGCCTACGGCATCGGAACGCAGATGATGCTGCAGGTGGCGGAAATCGGTACGACCAACGCGTGGGCTGCCGTCGGTGGGCCCGACGTGGGAACCTTCAACATCACGTCGCTGGATGCGAACCGCGTCGTCGGCAACTTCACCGCCACGTTGCCCAAAGTCGGAGGCGGCACTGCGCTCACCATCACGAGTGGAACCTTGAACGCCTACCTTCAGAACTAATGAGCCCGCGTCGCCATCGTTTCTTCAAGGCCTACGTCGCGTGGCTGTTCTACGGCTATGCGTCGGTCCTGCACATTCCGCAGCCGCAGTCGGAACCCCCGGCCCAGCAGAATGTCCAGCTGCGCGATTCGGTCGGCATGCCCACGCGCACGATCGACGCATCACACAAGAGCACGGTCGCGTTCTTTCTACAGGAGAAGGATTTGTTGCCCGAGAGCGTGGCGTACGATTCCAAAGATGGGTCGTTCTATGTCGGAAGCGTGCGCAAGGGCAAGATCGTGCGTCGCGACAAGAACGGCAACGAGAGCGATTTCATTCAGCCGCGCCAGGACGGTTTGTGGGCCGTCATCGGCATCAAGACACACGAGACACGACGAATATTGTGGGTGTGCAGCTTCGAGGGCTCGGCCCTCGAGGGTTACAAAAAACGTGACCGCAACAGCAGCGGCATCTTCGCGTTCAATCTCGACACCGGCAAGCTGATCCGCAAGTGGGTTCTGGACGTGGCGGGCCAACAGCACGGCTTCAATGACCTGGTGGTGACGCACGCTAACGATGTCTACGTCACGCACATGTTCAAGGATTCTGCGATCTACCGCATCACCGACAAGGAACAGAAACTGGAATTGTTTGTGGCGCCGCCCGAGCTCAAGGAGCCCAACGGCATTGCCATCACGCCCGATGAGAAAACACTTTACGTCGCGGGGCTCGATGGACTGATGTCGATCGATGTAGCGACAAAGAAAGCTCAGATGGTCAACGCACCCGAATACGAGAAGACGGGCGAGATCGACGGGCTTTACTACTACCGCGGAGGCTTGCTCGGGATCCAGGAGAACAGCGTTAACTATTACGAATTCGACGAGACGCACGCACGCATCGCCGTGACGAATGTGCTCGAGATGAATCACCCGCTCATGAAGATTCCCACCACAGGCGTCATCGTGGGCGACGACTTCTACTACGTTGCCAACGCCAACTTCCGGGCGGTCAGAGCGGACGGCACGCTGGACCCGGCATTACTGACGGACCCGGCCATTCTGAAGCTGAAGCTGCACTAGTCCGGCACGCGGCTTACTTGTCGTTCGTGAACGTGCCCTCGGGATCATCGTAGCTGCCTTCGGGCGCGTTGCCGATCCCCATCTGCTCCATCAGGGCCGCGTTGTCCCAGAAGAGATATTCTTCGTCCATCACGCCATTCTTCCAATGGCCGAACGTGGACATCGTGATCTTGAATTCCTTTCCGGTCGGAGCGATGTTCTTGCCGTCGCCAACCGGCATGGGCCTGGTGAACGTGCCCTGCAATACTCCCGTCACAGCGGTCCACTCACCGCTGGCAACCTTGATGGGATGAGCGCTGATGCGCATGTCGGGCGCCCACACGAACATGGCCTGTAGATCGTGGGTATGCTGCTCGAGGCCGGTGGTGGTGTGCCCGTCGGGCCAGTGCACTACGATGTTCTGTGCGTGGCTCTTGCCAAGCTGATCCCATTTCTGGCCGCTGAAGACGTTGAAATCGAGATCGTCGAACTTGGCGAGATTGAGGTGTGTCGTCTCCATGGCGGCCTTGAGCGCCGCCAGCTCGGCCGCCTCCTTGCGGTGGCAACCCTGCATCAGGACGATCGCGGCAAATCCAAGCAGGGCGAACTTGAACACATGCATGTCTTGCATCACAAAAACCTCATTTCGGGCGAGGGGCACCCCACAGTCCTCTCAATATAGGCCCTGACCGCTACTTGAGAAGCACCATCTTGCGCGCGGCGACATCCGGCATGCCCTGCAGGCGATAAAAATAGACTCCGCTGGCCACGGATGTGCCACGACTGTCGCGGCCGTTCCAGATTGTGTTGTGAGCGCCGGCGGCCTGCATGCCCTCGTCGAGGCGCGTGATCAAGTGGCCGGATATATCCACGATTTCGATCACTGCTCGCACCGGCGACGAAAGCGTGTACGCAATGGTCGTCGAAGGATTGAAGGGATTGGGAGAATTCTGGGCCAGTGCTGCACGCGCGAGCGTGGGGCCGGCCGCCGTGAGCTGCTCGCTGAAGCGCGCAATGAACCAGTCCTCGTTGCCGCCGCTGATCAGATCATTCCCGCCCAGGTTGAGCACCCCGAGGTATGTCCCACCAAGAATCAACTGCCCCTTCGTCTCACACGCGCGACCATACACGTTATCGGTGCCCGAGAACTGCTTCTGCCACCGCAGCACGCCATTGTTCGGAAAGAAACGCCCGACAAAGGTTGAATAGATATTGGTCGCGGGGGTCATGGCTCCCCCGCCAAAGTCGATGGCTCCCGGTCCATAGGCGGTGGCACTCAGAATCACGTCGTTGTTGGATGCAAATGACACCCAGTCGCCGCCATCCGAACCCGCATCCCCGAATCGCTTGCTCCAGAGATGTGCCCCCGCCGAGCTGAACACGGCCAGGAAGATGTCGGGCGTGGCAAGCGGCATCAGCACGCCACCGCCAAAGTTGATGTTGCCCCACATCTGACCCGTGATGGCGATGCGCCCGGTCGCGTCCATTGCCATGGATCTCGCACCGAAATCACCCGTTTCCCCGTAGCGGTGGCTCCACACATGGTTGCCGTTGGTATCGAGCTTCGCCAGGAAGAGGTTCGACAAACTCGCGCTGATGAGCGCGCCACCTCCGAAATCGACCTGACCGGCGAACGCGCCGAAAAGCGCCGGCGGTCCGTTGGTGTCGACGGCGATGCCTTTGATTTCGATTCCATTCGTGGCATGGAACTTTTTGCTCCAGATATGAGTTCCTGCCGCGTCGAATTCAGCCACGAAAATATCGTGATCCTGATCTCCCGCGAACGTGCTGCCGCCGAGGTTGATGGATCCATTGAACGCGCCGGCGGCGAGGATGTGTTTGGTACCGTCGCACGCGACCACCTGGACGTATGCAACCGAGTCGGGCCCCGCGGAGATGAAGTACTTGATCCACTGCTGTGTGCCGTCCGGCGCGTAGCGCGCGATGAATGCATCGCGCTCATTGGGATGCGGCCCGGTTGACCCGACCATGATCACGTTGCCACCGTTGTCCGTCGTTCCCGCCCAGCCGGCGTCAACGCTCTTGAATCCGACACGCTTGCTCCAGAGCGGATTGCCGTTGGCGTCCCACTTGGCCACGATGGCGTCGCGGCGGCCGAGACTCGTGTACTGTGTCGCAACGTTGATCGTGCCGTAGAAGGCGCCCACCATGAGCACGTTGCCCGCCGGATCCGCGAATACCGCGTTCGTGTATTGGTCGTCGGAATCGCCGTAGTTGTGACTCCACAGATGCACCGGTGTGGCGGATACGCCGCCAGCCGGGGCGAGAATCAGAAGCAGAAGCGATAGTGTTGTCAGGGCACGCATTGCAGGGGCCTCCGTATCGAATGGAGCCGGACCGCGGAATCCGTGCTGCGGGCGACGTCCGGCCTCGCGGGCTGGCTGTTCACGAGGAGGAGATCAGATTACGACAGGAAACGAATCCATTCAAGCGGGTATGCATGCCGCGCATGAACGGAAACCGCACGCGATGCGGGTTACACAGTGACTGGCTGCGGGTGTTCGGCCACCAGCTTCTCCGTCAGCTCGAGTACGTCCGATGGCCAGTACGATTGCGGCCGCGCCAGCGTGACGCCCGTGTGCCCCGCTTCCGGTTTGCAGTCGAGCACGACCTTGATCCACTGCATGGGAATCGCCTGCACGCCGTACACGGCGCCCAGCAGCGCGCCGCACACCGCCGCGTTGCCGGCGGGATCGCCACCGTGCGCAACCGTGTGCACAAGCGCTTCCTCGAAAGAAGGCACGTGCGTGAGCTGCCAGAGCGCATTATGCAGCGCGACCGTCACCACGTCGGGATGTTCGAGATAGTCGGACGGAGGAGTTCTACGCGCGCGACGGATGACATCGTTGAGGACCACGCTGTCGCCGGCGTGATGGGTGATGGATTCAAACAACGCGCGGGGCGCGACGGGTTCGCGTACCGCCGTCGCGATCGCAACTGCCAGCAGCTCGTTGGCGCCCAGGCACACCGGGTCGCTGTGCGTAATCGCGGCGTCTTCTCCCGCCCACAGTTCGACCACGCCGGACCAGATGCGTGCGCCAAAGACTCCCAACGGGGCGACACGCAACAGCGCGGCGTTTGAGTTGCTGGTGCCGACGCGGTCGGCAAGCAGGGCCTGCGCGACGGCGGCGTCGCGCGCCAGGCCACCGCTGTTTCTCCACTTCAAGTATTGAACGCGCGCTGTGGATGCGTCGTATTCGTGGTGCTCGGCCAGATGCCGCGCCAGCACCATGGCCGGTTCCGATTTGTCGGTGGTCTGACCCTTGAGCGTGCCCAGCTCGGGATTGGCGCGCATCTCGCGCACGCCCTCGGGATACCGCTCACGAATACGCTCGGGAGACCAGCCATCCACGCCGCTGCCGAGTGCGTCACCAACCACGAGGCCGATGAGCGCACCCTGGGCCCGGGACGCGAGCGTGGTGCGATGGGATGTCTTGCGCATCGAATAAACGTTGGTGAGCGTGGCTTCCATCATCAACCCCAGTTGGTCGAGAAAACATACGTGCCCCTGCGGGATTCACCGTACTTGCCCCATGGCGCGCTGCGCGCAGTGCGAACTCTGTCGGTCAGGGGTTGCTCGTCCCGCGGGGACGGAGCAGGGGGTAGCCAGCGTGTAACACGCCTGCGGCGCCGCTGGCAATCGAAGAAGTTGGCTTGGGGACGCTAATTTTTCGGGGGACCGTAGAGGCGGACGCGCGCGGCCACGGCGCGGGCCAGGAAGTCGTTTTTGAGATCAGCACGAGTGCCATACATCACACGGTCTTCCGGCGTTTTGGCAACGGCATCGGCGATCTCCTTGCGGGCGTCCGCCATGCCGGCTTTGACCGCTTCGAGAATGCTCTTGTCCATGTAGCCAAGGTCGAAGGTTTCGCCGGCTGCGATCCCGAGCTTCGCGAACTCGGCGCGCTCATGAATCTCGCTGGGATGGACGGGGCAGAACTGGAAGAGGAAGTTCATGTATTGAAAGAACCCGGGCGTTTCAACGGTGTCCTGTGAGTAGGGCGGGAAGATGACAGCCTGCGGCCTGGGGGCCCTGGTGTCCTCAAAAGTCGCCAGACGATCGACACTGAATGTCATCATGAACGCTTCCGCCGCAGCCGTTGCCTGGATGCCCGGACCATGACCACGAATGATCGCGAGTGCAAAAAAGGTTTCGCTGCCGATCACGCGCGTAATGTTGTTGGGCGTCTTGCCGGACCAGTGTGGCGGCACGACCATATAGCTCCCGCCCGCCACGCCATCCTTCTCCATATTCAGCCCCGCGAAATTGAACGTGTACATGTCGACGAGCTGGACGTCGTAGCTGCTTCCTTCTTTCATCGGAGGCACGGTGATGACGACAGGCTCGGCGCGCAAATCCAGCCACGCGATGGCGTACGGCGGCCTCGGTGTCACGGCTTTCCCGCTGGAATCGGCACCCGCCGTATCCGGAGTCACCACGGCGAGGTTGTTGAACGGCGCACGGAAATGATCACCGTCTTTGTAGACGGCATACGCGTACATCACCTTGTAGTTCTCGATCATCGGGTAGCCGTAAATGTAGGCATTCTTCGCAATGACGCGCGCGGCCTCGGGACCCACCTTGATCTTCTTGGCGCAGGAAAGCGCGAACGGTGCCATGAGCACGATCAGCAGCGCGATCATCTTCTTCATGCCGGACCTCCACTGGC
>CAZULB010000108.1:0-10401 GCA_964621155.1 uncultured bacterium
ACCCGGCCGAGTGGGAAAACTTCAATCGCGAAGCGCTCGAAGAGATGCGCAAAAAGCTCGAAGAGTTCGGCCCGGTCAACATGCTGGCCGTCGCCGAACACGACGAGAAGAAAGAGCGCTTCGATTTCCTCTCCAAGCAGAAGCAGGATCTGGAAGAGGCGCGCGAGTCGCTCACCCAGGCCATCCGGCGCATCAACAAGGAAGCGCGGCGAATCCTGGCGGAGACCTTCGAGCAGGTGCGCACCAACTTCAAAAATACCTTCATGACGCTCTTCGACGGTGGCGAGGCCGACATTTTCTTCGTCGACTCCGACGACCCGCTGGAGGCCAACATCAAGATCGTGGCCAGCCCCAAGGGGAAGAAGCTCCACGACATCTCGAGCCTGTCCTCGGGCGAGCGCTCGCTGGTGGCGCTGTCGCTGCTCTTCGCCATCTACCTCATCAAGCCGAGCCCGTTCTGCGTGTTCGACGAAGTCGATGCGCCGCTCGACGACGCCAACATTGCACGCTTCGTGAAGCTGTTGCGCTCGTTCACGGACCACACGCAGTTCATCTGCATCACCCACAACAAGAAGACCATGGAAGCCGCCGACAATATCTACGGCGTGACCATGGAAGAGCCGGGCGTGTCGCGCTTGATCTCGGTGCACCTGGACGATGCCGAGCGCTTCAAGGCCCACGGTTCGGCCAATCGTCCGGCTGCGCAGCGCGATCAGGCGTCGGCGTAAGCGACGCGGCGACGGCCGCGTTTTCTGTATACTCCCCGCATGTTCAATCTCAAGGACAAGCTCAAACGCGTTCGCGATAGCTTTGTGGCGCCGCTCACGAAAGTGCTGCAGCGCCCGTCACTGAGCGCGGACGATCGCGACGAGATCGAGGCACTCCTGCTTTCCGCCGACGTGGGTGTAGAGACCACCGAGCGTGTCCTGCATTCTCTCAAGGACGGCGGTGACACGCGCGCGACGGTGCGGGAGCAGTTCCTTTCGGTTCTGCGTGGCCCCGCCGTCACGCCGGCCGGGAACTCAAAACCGCGCGCTCTTATCGTCGTCGGCATCAACGGGGTGGGGAAGACCACCAGCATCGGCAAGCTCGCCTTTCATCTGAAATCACGCGGCGAAAAAGTGCTGCTGGCCGCATGTGACACTTTTCGAGCCGCCGCCGCCGATCAGCTCGGTATCTGGGCGGAGCGCGTCGGGGTCGATATGGTGCGCCACAAAGAGGGCACTGATCCGGCGTCGGTCGCGTTCGATGCGTGCAGCGCGGCCAAGTCACGCGGTACGGACATCGTCATCGTCGATACCGCGGGACGGCTGCACACGCGCGTGAACCTGATGGAAGAGCTGGCCAAGGTGCGCCGCGTGTGCGAAAAGGCCCTCGGCCCCGAAGCGGTGCAGACCTGGCTCGTCCTCGACGCCAACCTCGGCCAGAACTCGCTGGTGCAGGCGCAGGAGTTCACCAGGCGCATGCAGACCGACGGCGTCATCCTCACCAAGCTGGATTCCACCGCCAAAGGCGGCATCGTGCTGGCCGTGGCCGAGACCCTCAAGCTGCCCGTGGTCTACATCGGGGTGGGCGAAAGCATCGACGACTTCGAGCCCTTCGACGCCGAACGCTTCGTGGACGCGCTGCTGGGATAGGACTCCGACCTCAATTCGGGGCTGCCCCGGGGCTCTGACGGCCGTTGCGCCTTCCTTGACAGCGGGGCTTTCCTGAAGCACTATCTAAACCGGAAACCTTCAGGGCGGGGTGTAAGTCCCCACCGGCGGTAAAGCCCGCGAGCGGAGATTCCGCAGATCCGGTGAGACTCCGGGGCCGACAGTTAAAGTCTGGATGGGAGAAGGTGTCCGCCTGCCACGCCCGTACTCCGGGTGTGCGCCTGCGTCTGCGCGGGCGCGATCTCCTTCTCCCATCACCTCAAGCTTTCCTGGTAATTCTCTTTCAGGTAAGAGTTTGAATCCGGCTACCCAGTCCATTCAGGGAACCTCGCATTCCACCGACCTGGCCTTCATGGCCGAGGCCCGCGCGTTGGGCCGCCTCGGCGCTGGCCGGACCTGGACCAACCCGATGGTGGGTGCGGTCGTGGTGAAAAACGGCGAGGTGATCGCCTCGGCCTATCACCACCGCCTGGGAGAACCCCATGCCGAGTGCCTGGCCTTCGCGGCCGCCGGCGAGCGGGCGCGCGGGGCGACGCTCTACGTGAGCCTGGAACCGTGTGCGCACCAGGGACGGACGCCGCCGTGCGTGGAAGGCATCCTCGCCGCCGGCATTGCGCGCGTGGTCATCCCGGCACCGGATCCGGATGCGCGCGTCGCCGGGCTCGGCATCGAAATGCTGCGCGCGCGCGGTGTGCGCGTCGACGTGGGCTGTGATGCCGCAGCCGCGATCCTCGACAACCACGGCTACTACCACAACCGCCTCGGTGTCGCGCGCACGGTGACGCTCAAGCTGGCGACGTCGCGCGATGGCAAAGTGGCGCGCGCGAGCGGACAGCGTGATCGCGTCACGGGCGCTGCCGCACAGCTCGACGCCCACCGTCTGCGCGCCGTGAACGACGCCATCGTGATCGGCGTGGAAACGGCGCGGATTGACCGTCCGCGCCTTGACTGCAGGTTGCTCGATGCCGGTGTTGATCGCGAGCCGGCCATCGTGGTCTTCGATACGGGGCTATCTCTGGCAGACGATGCGACATGGCCGGAAGCGGGACGTGAGGTTGCGGTCGTGTGCGGTGTGAGGGCAGATGCGGCACGAGAGCGCGCGCTCGAGAAACGTGGCATTCGCGTTGTGCGGAGCAGCGCGCGTATCGTCGAGGCCCTGGAGAAACTCGGATTCGCCCGAGTCCTCGTTGAAGGTGGCCCGCGTCTCGTGCGGAGCTTTATCGAGGCGGGCGCATGGGATGCATTCTGGCACTACGAAAGCCGTGATGAGTTCGGAAGCAACGGTGTTCCAATGTCGTTCGCGGTTCCCGGTGAGGCCATGGATGAACTCGTACTCGGTGTCGACGTGCGACGGCGCCATGTCAACCCGGCAGCATGGGGCGCCCTGCTCCACGGATTGAACCGACGCGAGGCCTAGATGTTCACCGGAATCGTCGAGCACATCGGGCGCGTGGATGAAGTACGCGACGCGGGATCATCCCGGTCGCTTCGTATCGCGGCCCATGGGTTCGGAGGCGCGATCGCCGACGGCGAGAGCATCGCTGTGAATGGCGTCTGTCTCACGGTGGAACGGTCCGCGGATTCCTGGTTCGAGGCGACCGCGGTGCAAGAAACGCTCGAGCGTACCACCCTGGGCGCCCTGACGCGCGGGAGTCGCGTCAATCTCGAACGTGCCGCCACGGCGGCGACGTTGTTCGGCGGGCACATTGTGCAGGGACACGTCGACGGCACCGGGCGTGTGGAGTCGTTCACCGGCGGCGCCGGCGATCGCACGCTGACGCTCACGGTGCCGCAAGATGTGCACGAGTTGTGCGCGCAGAAAGGCTCCATCACCGTGGACGGCGTGAGCCTCACCGTTGCGCGCAAGCTCGAGCGCGGCCGCATCGAAATTGCGATTGTCCCCTACACGTGGGAGAAAACGATCGCGGCGGAGTACGGCCCGGGTCGAGCGGTGAACCTCGAGGCCGACGTGATCGCCCGCTACGTGCGCGAGCAGTTGCGACGCAGCGGTGAAGTTATCGGAAGGACCCAAGCATGAGCGAATTTTGCAATATTGAAGACGCCATCCAGGCCATCCGCGACGGTGAGATCATCATCGTGGTGGACGACGCCGATCGCGAAAACGAAGGCGATATGATCCTCGCCGCAGAAAAGGCGACCCCGGAGAAGATCAATTTCCTGGCGCGCTTCGCGCGCGGGTTGATCTGCGCGCCCATCACGCAGGAGCGCGCGGACGCGCTCGAGCTCGCACCCATGGTGCCGGAGAACACGTGTCGTCTCGGCACCGCCTTCACCGTGTCCGTCGACCTTGCGAGCGGCGACACCACGACGGGCATCAGCGCGCACGACCGGGCTGCCACCATCCAGGCGCTCGTCCATCCGGACACGCGTCCGGGTGACTTCATGCGTCCCGGCCACATCTTCCCACTGGTGGCGAAAGAGGGCGGCGTGTTGCGCCGGGCCGGTCACACCGAAGCTTCCGTCGATCTCGCCCGCCTCGCCGGGCTCGCGCCGGCAGGCGTCCTGTGCGAAGTGCTGGACGACGATGGTTCCATGGCGCGCCTGCCGCGCCTGGTCGCGATTGCGCAGGCGCTCGGCCTCAAGATCGTCACCATCGCCGACCTGATTGCATATCGCCGGCGCACCGAAAAGCTGGTGGAGAAAGTGCGCGAGATCCGCTTCCCGAGCGAGTTCGGCGAATTCGTGCTGCACCTCTATCGCAGCCTCGCCACCGGCTGCAACCACATTGCCCTCACGCGCGGTGACATTCGCCCCGACAAGTCCGTGTTGGTGCGCGTGCACTCGCAGTGTTTCACCGGCGACGTGCTGGGCTCTCTGCGCTGCGACTGCGGCCCGCAGTTGCACCGCGCCATGGCCATGATCGATGAGGAAGGTTGCGGCGTGCTCCTGTACATGAATCAGGAGGGGCGTGGCATCGGCCTGGAGAACAAGATTCACGCCTACGCGCTGCAGGATCAGGGGCGCGATACCGTGGAGGCCAACGAGGAGCTCGGTTTTGCCCCCGATCTGCGCGACTACGGCGTGGGTGCGCAGATACTCTCCGATCTCGGCGTCGGGAAAATGCGCCTGCTCACCAACAATCCGCGCAAGGTGGTGGGGCTGGCGTCGCACGGCCTGGACATCGTCGACCGCGTACCCATCGAGATCGAGGCCAACGACGTCAACCGTCGTTACCTGACCGCCAAGCGCGACAAGCTCGGGCACCTGCTGACGCAGGTGCTGGCCACACCGTCCGCCACGCCCGGCCGGGTGAAGCATGCCGAATGAACACCGCGCACGCCTCGACGGCAGCGGCCGCCGCGTTGCGGTGGTGGCGAGCCGCTTCAACGACCTCATCACCAAACGCGTGGTCGAGGGCGCCGTCGAGGGGCTGAAAGCCCACGGCATTGCCGACGACGCGATCCATGTATACTGGGTGTCAGGCGCCTTCGAGGTTCCGCAACTGGCGGCCCAGATTGCGCGCGAGAAGAAAGTCGACGGTGTGGTGTGGGCGGGAGCGATCATTCGGGGGGAGACTTCCCATTACGACGTGCTTTCGACTACCGTGACGCAGTCGATCGAGACCGCCGCGCTCTCGACCGGCGTGCCCATGACGCTGGCCGTGCTCACCACGGACACGCTGGAGCAGGCCGTGGATCGCGCGGGCGGCAAACACGGCAATGCGGGTTGGAACGCCGCAGTCGCACTGGTTGAACTGATGGCGCAATTCCGGAGCTCAAATGGGTAAGCGACGCCGCGCGCGCGAAATGGTTCTGCAGGCCCTCTACGAGAGCGAGTTCTCGGACGGCACCTCATTGCAGCTGCTGGAAGAGCAGATCGAGCGCCGCGGCCCGTCCGAGGAAGGCGCCGATCGTGCCCGCGACCTCTTCTTGAAGACGGTGGAGAAGCGCCCGGAGCTCGATCACATCATTCGCGAGTACCTCGAGAACTGGGACTTCGAGCGCCTCTCGCTGATCGATCGCAACATCCTGCGCTTTGCGCTCGCCGAAGTGCTCTACTTTCCCGACGTGCCGTCGTCGGTGATCATCGACGAAGCCATCGAGATCGCGCACCGCTACAGCTCGGAAGAGGCGGGGCGCCTGGTGAACGGGCTTGTCGACCGTGCCGTGAAACAGTACCGGGGAGCGGGCGCGTGAAATTCGCCATCTATTCCGACGTGCACGGCAATCTCGAAGCGCTCGAAGCCGTGCTCGCGCACGCGCAGAAGGAGCGTGCCGGTTTTTATCTCTGCCTGGGCGACGTGATCGGATACGGGGCCAATCCCAACGAGTGTGTCGATCGGGTGCGGTCGATGGCGCCGGGGGCGTGCCTGCGCGGCAATCACGACGCCGCCGCCGTCGACGCGCGCGAGCGCGCCTTCTTTCACGAGGTGGCGCTGCAGGGTATTCACTTCAGCGCCCGTCACCTCACGCCTGAAAACGCCGAGTATCTGCACACGCTTCCGTACGTGTTCCGCGACCACGAGCGCATGATGGCGGTGCACGCCTCACCGTGGCATCCGGAGATGTGGGAGTACGTGCTGGACTCGCCCGGCGCCGAGCGCGCCTTCGACGCCATGGCCCCGGCGCGCGTGGCCTTCATCGGTCATTCGCACTCGCCGGTGGTGTTCGTGGACGACGGCAGCGTGCAGCGCTTTCCGTCGCGCGAAAACCTGATGATGGACCTCAAGTCGCGCCGCTACGTGCTCAACGTGGGCAGCGTGGGGCAGCCGCGCGACGGGAACCCGGACGCGTCCTACGTGGTATACGACGATGATGACGACAGTGTGACGCACCACCGTGTGCGCTACGACCGCGCGAATGCGGCCGAGTAGATCCTGCGCGCGGGACTTCCGACCGTGCTCGCCGAGCGGCTTCTGATCGGTTACTGATTTCCCTTCGATTCACTTCAACGCAGACACATGAAGCGCACGTCCGAAAAGCGGCACTGGGACGAATTCTGGGCCTCGTCGCCCGGCATGGAAGACGTGTATGCCAACGACGATCGCCTGGTGCAGTTTCTGCTTTCCCGGCTCGACGTGAAGGGCAAGCGCGTACTCGAAGTGGGGGCGGGGACGGGCCGTGACAGTCTGGCGCTGGCACGCGCCGGCGCGCGTGTGACCACGTTCGATTACAGCGACGAATCGCTGCGCCTGCTCGCGAATATCGCCGGCGATGAAATGGACATCGTGTGCGGCGATGCGCTTGCGCTTCCGTTCGCCGACGGCTCCTTCGACATCGTGTTTCACCAGGGGTTGCTCGAACATTTTCGGCAGCCCCTCGACCTGTTGCGCGAGAACCAGCGCGTGCTGGCGAGCGGCGGCCACCTGCTGGTGGATGTGCCGCAGCGTTGGCACTACTACACGCTGATGAAGCACGCGCTGATGGCGGCCAACCGCTGGTTTGCCGGCTGGGAGACGGAGTTCAGTGCGGGCGAGCTCTCACGCCTGATGCGGGCGAGTGGATTCGAGATCACCGGCGCCTACGGCTCCAACCTGTTTCCGCCCGTGTGGTACCGCGGCGTCCGCCGCGTCCTGCTCAAGGCCGGTGTGCGCCTGCCCATGCAGCCGTCTGCGGCCGCACACCGCCTGCGCGACCGCATGCGCAGCGCCATCCCGCATCCGGTGCGCATGTCGACGTCGATGGTGATCGGCGTGATGGGCAGGAAGAAATAGTGTCCGCGCGCCGACTGCACCTCGTCGCCCTCAACTGGCGCGACATCAAGAACCCGGAAGCAGGCGGGGCCGAGATCCACCTGCACGAGATTCTGAAGCGCATGGTGGAGCGAGGACACCGCGTGACGCAGTTCGCCACCACGTGGGACGGATGCAAAGCGCAGCAGGAAGTGGACGGAATCCGTGTCATCCGCCGCGGCGCGTGGTGGAACGCGAACTTCGTGCTGCCGCGCGCGATGAAGAAGTTTCTGCGCGACCACGATGCCGACCTTGTCATCGAGGACATCAACAAGATTCCATTTCTGGCTCCGCGTTATACCCGTCTGCCGGTACTGGCGGTGGTCCCACACCTGTTCGGTTCCACTGTATTTCGTGAAACCAATCCTGCCTTCGCGGCCTACGTGATGGCCTGGGAGTCGTTGATACCGCGCACCTACAAGAATCACCGCTTCGCGGTGATTTCCCCCTCGACGCGCGACGACCTGGTGGCGCGCGGCATCGACGCGTCGCGCATCGACGTCGTGTTGTGCGGTCTGGACCATGCTCTGTTCCGGCGGTTACCCGGTGTGCCGCGCGAGCACCGTCCCACGCTGGTGCACTTCGGGCGCATGCGAAAATATAAGGCGATCGACGTGGTGATCCGCGCGCTGGCGCGGGTGCGCGAAGAGGTGCACGGCGCCCAGCTTGTCATCATCGGTGACGGGCCCGACCGCGAGCGCCTGACCGACGTGGTGCGGCGCGAGCGACTGCACGAAGCCGTGCGCTTCGCCGGGCGCATGAGCGGCGCCCAGATGGTGGAGCAACTCAACCGTTCGCACGTGTTCCTCAACGCGAGTCCGAAGGAAGGCTGGGGCCTCACGGTGGTGGAGGCCAATGCGTGTGGTGTGCCGGTGGTGGGAAGCGATGTGCCCGGACTCCGGGACTCGATTCAAGATGGCGTCACCGGCTTTCTGGTTCCATATGGCGACGTGGACGCCTTTGCGGAAAAGGTTGCCGCGCTCCTCAAAGACAACGCCCTGCATGAGAGGATGAGCGCGGCGGGTATGGCGTGGGCGCGCACACTCACCTGGGAGCGGTGCGCGGACGAGATGGAGCCGGTGTTCTTTCGCGCTATCGACGAGGCCGGGAAGAAATCATGACGGCAGCGCAGCGGACCGCTCTTCGTTGGACGGTAAAGATCGCGGTGAGTGCCGGGCTGATGGTGTTCCTGCTGCACAAGATTCCGTCGCACGAAATCATGGCGCTCGCGCGCCGCGCCGACCGCGGCCTGTTGCTGGCGGCAACGGCGTTGTTCATGGTGAGCAACGTGCTTGGGTGGTTCCAGTGGCACGCGCTCCTGCGCTCCAGCGGCGTCAACCTTCCCGGCCCGCAGACCTTCCGTTTCTATTTCGTGGGATTGTTCTTCAATAATTTTCTGCCCGCCAACATTGGCGGCGATGCGGTCAAGGTATACGACCTTACCCGCGAGGGCGAGAGCGCGTACCAGATGATCGCGGTGACGCTGCTCGACCGCCTGCTCGGCGTGTTCAGTTTGTGCGTGCTCGCGGTGGTGGCGGAGCTGCTCCTCGTGGGGCGCCACGGCGGCATGCATCACGTGCTCTACCTGGGTGTGTTCATCGCCTGCATGATTCCGGCGCTCGGGTTCTATTTTTATCGACCGCTGGGGAACTGGCTGCGGCGTTCGGTGCTCAACCTGCACGCGCTTTCCATCAACGCGCGCGCGACCGCCATCATCGATCATCTTTCGCCGTTTCGCGGAAGGCGCGGACTGGTGACGCGCCTGGCGCTGCTTTCCGCCGTGATCCAGGCTATGCGCGTGCTGACCCACGTGCTGGTCGGGATGGCGATTGGCATTCCGATGACCGCGCTCACGGTGGCGCAGTTCTTTGTTTTCATTCCGCTCCTGTCGCTGGCGATGATTCCGCCCATCACCATCAACGGCCTGGGCATTCGCGAGGGGCTGGGGATCCTGCTCTTCGCCGAGGCCGGCATCGTGCGCACCGACGCCTTCGTGCTCGAGTTCGCCACCTATATCATCTCGGTGGTGGTGAGCCTGCTGGGCTTTGTGTTCTTTCTGGCCCGCAAGGCGGGAGCGCCCGGCCGGGCGGCGCCGGGGCCCTGACTGCCCGGCCGGCCTGTCAGGCGCTTAATTCCCTTGATCGGGTGCGGAGCTTCGCGGTACGGTGGGCGCCGTTCGGAGCGCCGGGCGGGAACCCGTTGGCGCCAAACGCATACAATGAACACCGCCGCGTCCCGAACGACCCACCGCACCGCGGTGTGAGTGAACCAATTAGCATGAAATCTCCCCAGAATTCCGCCCCCGTCGCCGCCCTGTCCGAAGCGGCGGACGCTGCCATTTTGCGCATCATGTTCTGGGTGGGCGCGGGGCTCGCGTTCCTCGGCAGCCTGATCCTTTACGCCCGCACCATGGAAGCCAGCTCGAGCTTCTGGGACTCGGGCGAATTCATTGCCACTTCGTACACGCTCGGCATCCCGCATTCGCCGGGCACACCGCTCTACGTGATGGTCGCGAAAGTGGCCAGCATGCTGCCCATCCCGTTCTTCTCCATCGCGCAGCGCATCAATCTCCTCTCGGCATTCTGCGGAGCCGCCGGCGTGCTGTTCGCCTACATCCTGATCGTGCGCTTTTTCGAAGACATGCAGGGCCCGGCGCGTGACCGCTGGGACGGCCTGGTGCGCGTGGGCGGGGCGCTCGCAGCGGCGTGCTTCCTCATGTTCAGCGACACCTACTGGACCAATTCCACCGAGGCCGAAGTCTATGGCATGAGCAACGCCTTCATGGGTTTCATCATGTGGCTCGCCATCAAGTGGGGCGACCTGCCCAAGACGCCGCGCTCGACCTGGCTCATCTATCTCATTTTCTATCTGATCGCGCTCAGCGTGGGCTTCCACCTCGGCACCGTGCTGGTGTTCTCGGGCGTGTTCTTCTTCGTCCTGATGTCGAAGGACCGGCCGTTCTCCACCTTCGACTGGCTCCTGGCCAGCGCCGTGGTCGGGCTCTTCATCGCCGACGCCACCATCTGGCGCAACGGCGCCATCACGGTGGTGATG